>JBDGVS010000001.1:0-35877 GCA_039585535.1 Gemmatimonadota bacterium
GAACGACGAGACCTCGGCTGGGTTGTCTGGCGGGAGGATGAGCGCGAGCCGGTTGTGAGCGAGGATCCGGGGCGCCTCGGCCAGGCCCGCGTCGGCGAGCGCATATGCGTGAGCTTCATTCGCAGAGGCGAACAGGTCTGCCGAGGCGCCCTGCTCGACTTGCAGGCGCAGCACCTGACTGCCGGCAAAAGTCATCACGACGTCCACGTCGGGGTGCGCGGTCTCGAACCCGACCTCCATCGCGGTGAACGCTTCCGTGAGAGATGAGGCTGCCAGGATCGACAGTTGAGTCTTTCTGTCTTCTGAATCGGTACCGGCGCACCCACCCATGAAGAAGGCCGCGCTGGCGAGCGCGCTCAACGGGCGCGACACAGCGCGGGTCGCGACCGTCGCTCCCGTTGTCATCATGAGCCCACTGGTACGTTCACCCGGACCCCCTGTAAAGCGACCACCCTGGAACGCGAAAGGGCCCAGACCGGCTGGTCTGGACCCTTCACGACTCCGGCGACAGGACTCGAACCTGTGACCCGCTGGTTAACAGCCAGCTGCTCTACCAACTGAGCTACACCGGAATAGCACCGGCCGAAGCGCGGTGGGCAATAAATAAGTCCACCGGGAAAGAGAGTGTCAACCGGACGACGGCTGCCGGAGGGGAGCACCGCGCTCGGCTTTGGACAGGATATTCCACACCGCCGGCCCTACGTCGTGCGCTCGCGCCCATAGCTCCTCATGACGTCGAGCGGCTGCCGTCGCCCGCGCGCCGAAGTGGATCGAGGCGAATGCAGGTCCTCGATGCGGGTAGGGGCGCTCAAACCAATGGAAGCCGACTACCACTGCACGGGGGCCGTCAGCGCCGGAGAACACCGAGAAGTCAGGTGACCAGCCGCCGAGGGGCGCTGACCGAATCTCGAGGCGCCCGGCCTCGAGAAGGCTTCGGTAGAGGGCCACGCGAGATGTCCTGTCCGGGTCCGACCGGATCAGTCGTGCCTCAGCATCGAGCGTCAGCGCGTTGAGTTCTGCAACGAGGACCCGCAGCGACTCTACCGAAGACAGTTCTTCGGTGCGCAGGTCCAGCGTTGCGAGACGGACGCGTGTCACCGCCACCGTGATCTGCGTGGCATCGCGCGCCAGGAGCCCGTACGCGTCTCGGAGGTCCGGACGCGTGCGCTCGTCCAGGAGGACGGCGGGCTGGGTCGGGAGTCCTTCGATCGATATCGACATCCCCGACGATGACGCCCCCGGCGGGGCGTGGGCATGACGGGGTGGGCCGTTACCAGTATCGGACGCGGTCGGCCCAGGCGTCTGCCTCGACGGCGCTATCCAACTCCATCTGATGGCGCCCGACCTCGGGGAGCTCGTGGCACTGTCGACAGCGGGCCTCATACGTCTCCGATCCACCGATCTGGATCACCGGCCCCTCGGCGGGGGCAGGCTCTCCGTTGATCAGCCGCTGATTTCGGGTCGCGAGATCCCCGCACTTCACGCAGATGGCGTGGAGTTTGTCGACCACTTCGGCGATCGCCATGAGCTCACCCATCGAGCCGAACGGCTCGCCACGGAAATCCATATCGGTGCCTGCGACGATCACACGGACTCGTCGCTGCGTGAGCCAGCGGACGACGGACACGATCTCGGAGTCCAGGAACTGAACCTCGTCGATGCCCACCACATCAGTCTCGGGGTGCACGTGCTTCCGGATATCTCTGCCCCATGCCACTGGCATCGCGTCGATAGCCGAACCGTCGTGTGAGCTGAGTCGCTCGATTCCCGCGTAGCGATGGTCGAGCCGGGACTTGAAGAGCTGGATGCGCTTCTTGGCGATGAGGGCACGACGAACCCGCCGCAGCAGCTCCTCGGACTTCCCGCTGAACATCACGCCCGAGATGACCTCGATCCAACCTTCGTGGGCTCCGTGGTGCATTCGGCCGAGCGTTCGAGGGACGGAACCCGGGAACCCCGGACGTAGAGTCTGTGTCCGGTAGGTACCCCGGCGTGGCGTGGGTCGCGCTGAGGCCTAGTTTAGGCGACCCGTGTTTTCGCGGCCACCGAGCCGGACGGGGCAGGTCGTAATAGAGTGAGGTCGGGCCAACGTGTACTCAGCACCAAGATCGAGCATGAAGCACTTTCATTCATTGGACAGGCGAAGCTGGAGAGGGGCCCGTGTCGTTTCGGCCCTCGTCCTCGGATCCGTATTCGCAGCCGGCGTTCCCGCCGCTCTCGAAGCACAGGCAGGCTCATCGCCCAAGCTGACGGTGATGATCGTGATCGATCAATTCCGGCAGGACGTCTTCGAGAGGTATGAGCCCGCATTCGAGCACGGCTTTCGCAGGGTGCTCGACGCGGGGTTTCGCTACACCCAGGCTTCACACGCTCATGCCCGCACGAGCACGGCTCCAGGGCACGCGACGCTGGCCACGGGTGTCTTCCCCGCGCGGCATGCGATCGTGGCCAACTCCTGGCAGCAGCGTCGTGGCTTTCAGTGGGAGCAGACGTATGCGGTGGCCGACCGGGAGAGCCCCATCACGGGCTTTGAGAATGAGCCGCTTCTGGAAGGCCGTTCCCCGGCCAACATGGAGCGAGAGTCGATCGCCGACTGGTTCGCCGCTGCGGACGATGGGTCCCGTCGTGTCGCGATCTCCAAGAAGGACCGTGCCGCGATCCCCATGGGTGGGCTGAACACCGAGTACGTCTACTGGGTCGTGCCCGAGCTCGCCCGCTTCGTGACCTCCACCTACTACACCGATTCGTACCCGCGATGGCTGAACGGCTTCAACGAGCGTGTCATGCCGAAGATCGTCGACCCGGATGTGTGGGAGAACGAGGTTCCGGAAGTGCACCGGTCACTCGCCCGCGGAGATACCGCGTCGTATGAGGGCGATGGCGTCAACACGTGGTTCCCACACGTCAGTGCTACGGAGAATGCGCCTGATACCAGTCGCATGCAGCACAGCGTCTGGGGCTTCGACCAGCCGCGCGCGGACGACGCCGTCGTGGAGCTTGCCAAGGTGGCCATCGAGGAGCTCGGACTCGGGCAGCGTGATGAGCAGGACTTCCTGGCGATTTCTCTCTCTGCGACGGACCGGGTCGGACATGGATACGGTCCGTTCAGCCAGGAGGTGATGTCGACTCTGGTGCATGTCGATCAGCTGCTGGGTGACTTCTTCGATCACCTCGATGAGGAAATCGGCGAAGGGCTCTGGGTCGTTGGTATCTCGGGTGACCACGGTGTGGCCACCATTCCGGAGTACGCCCAGGAGATGGGTAATCGAGACGCTGAGCGGGTGCTCATCGACGAGATGCGTGCGGACCTCACAACCGTTCTCAATGGCGTGGCGCGCGGCGGAGGCAGCCCCGACGACATTTCCGAACGGCTGGCCCGAGCGACGGAGGAGGAAGGCCTCGTTGCGGCGGCGTATACTCACTTCGAGTTGACCAAGGGGATGCCGGCGGACTCGTTCGCCGTGCTGTATCGAAATTCGTACTTCCCAGGCCGGGCCTGGAGCGACCTTTCACGCTTCGGCGTCGATCTCCGTTTCGGTGAGGGTGACTACGTCGGCTATCAGACCGGTACGAGCCACGAGTCGCCGTACTGGTACGACCGCCACGTCCCCATCATGCTGCTCGGCAGCGGTGTGTTCCCGGGAGTTTCCGATGCCCCGGTCTACACAGTGGACTTCGCCCCTACGCTTGCTGGTCTCGCCGGTATCCTGGTTCCGGACGACCTGGACGGGCGTCGGATTTATTGACTCGAAGTTTTTCCCAAAAGCACTATCAAATTGGTACGCCCCCCCGGCTTCGGCCGAGGGGGCGTTTATCGTTGGCGTTACTTGAATCTTGACATGCTCGCGAAGCGCGTGGTATAGGTAGGCACAGTACCGTAAACATATGAACCTGGACTGTCGCGTGCGGCCGCTCAGGGGCGCCTAATGCCACCTGATGAGGTTTGTGAAGTGTCGGTCCGGTGACGTGCAGCACCTCGCGCGTCCGCTGCACCCCCAGGGCTAAGCCGGAACCGAGGACTACTGGCGCCGGCGTTACGCCACGGGATTACCTGCCTACTGAGTTGGACATTTCCGAGCCCCGGGCTCGGAAGGGATAGAATGACGGCGCCACGAAAAGACCCCGTGCGATGGAGTATTCCTGACGCGGAGCGACTGATTAAGTCGCTTCCGGGTGTTGTGGAAGCACGCATCGTCGCGGCCCCCGGGGGAGACGTCGAAGAGGTACACGTCTCGACCACCCTGGAAGTGCGTCCCAAGCAGACCGTCCGCAACGTCGAGTCGGCGCTCCTGGCGCATCACGACCTGCGGATCGATCACCGGACCATTTCGGTGAGCCAACTCGACATCGCCAAGCTCGAGGGTGCGTCACTCGCGCGGCCCGTTCCGCCCGTTCACATCATGCCCGTGCCCGATCCGGAGCCCCGTAAAGACACGCGGCTTCTGTACTATGGTCACCGGGTCGAGACCGAGCGGTCGAATCAGGTCAAGCATACCGTCGAGCTCGAGTGGAACGGAGAGCGTTACGTCGGAGAGGCCACGGCCGCCGACCTGCCGCGTCCCAAGCTTGAGGCCGTGGCGACTGCCACGCTTCAGGCGGTTGAGAAGGCAATCTCGGCGAACCTCGCCGAGGACCGGCGTGCGGTCACGCTGTCGATCGATGGAGTGAAGGTGGTCGAAGCCTTCGATCGCAAGTTCGTGCTCGTTGCGGTCCACGCCGTATCGGGCCGAAACATGTCACGCCTCGCAGGCACCACCGTATCAGACGAATCCACGGATCGCGCTGCGATCCTGGCAACACTACAGGCAACGGACCGTTGGGTCCGTGGCCATATCGCCTAGGGCGCTCACCGCGCCCCCCTGAAAACCTCGAATCAAGGAGGAACAAGGACCCCCTCGGTCTGCCGAAGCGAAGAAGAGCGAAGAGCGAAGCGCTAGCAGCACCCACCAGCGGAGAACACTCGGGTTGCTGACTCTCATTTCTAAGGAGGCGCGCAATGTTCAGCTCTCTATTCGATCTATTCGGATCAGTGCTGTCCCTGCTCGGAAACGGGCTTGTGACCTGGTAGGGGAGACCGAGGGGGTTTCTGTTTTTTCATGAGCGACCGTCGCGTCCAGATCTACGTTGTGGTGGTGTGTGCGGCCGGGGCTGTTGGCCTTGGTCTTGCGGACTGGTCCGCCTTGGCTGCACTGCCGCGCGAGAGCGTTATTGGACTGATTGGCTTGATCGCGATCGCACTGCTTTCCGAGTCGTTGGCAATCGGACTGAGTGTTGGCGGAGGGAAGAGCTCAATCACGTTCTTGCCGCTTCTCGCGAGCGTACAGTTGTTCGGTCCGGTGGGCGGTCTTGCCTTGATCGTGCCGACGATGGCGTTTGTGGAATTCGTCGTTCGCCGCAAGGACGTGACACGAGGGTTGTTCAACGTTGCTCAGGCCGTCGTCGGGACAACACTGGCAGGAGCCGCCTTCGGGATGCTTGGAGGCCGCGCTCTTGAGGGCTTGGCTGATCCCGAAATCGCCAGCCAGCTGGGACCGTTCATTGTGTTTGGCTTGGTCTTTCTCGCCGTGAACCATGCGGCCGTCTCGATGGCAGTAGCCCTGAGTCAGGGCCTCCCGTTCCGTCGAGTGTGGGAGCAGGTGCTCAGCAACTCCGGTGGCAGACTTAACGACATCTTGATCAGCCCCATCGCGCTTGCCGTCGCGTTTCTTTATGTCCAGTTCGGCATCGCGGGCATCCTGGTCATCCTCCTTCCCATGCTCTTCGTCCGGTACTCATACCTGACTACGTCCAAGCTGAGGGAGTCGAACGAAGACCTCCTTACGGCCTTAGTAAAGGCAATTGAGACTAGGGATCCGTATACGTCTGGACACTCTCAGCGCGTCTCGCTCTTGGCCGGGCAGATCGCCGAAGCGTTGAGCATGAATCGTATCGGCGTTGAACGCGTTAGAATGGCTGCTCTCTTGCACGATATTGGCAAGATCGAAGCAGTGTACACGGATATTCTCCGTAAACCTGACTCGCTAACGCCGGAAGAACGGACCATCATCGAGTCCCATGTGACTCGTGGGGAGCAGCTTCTAAGGGATCTGTCTTCGGTTCCTGAGCCAGTTGTTCTTTCCGTTCGTCATCATCATGAACGAGAGGATGGGAAGGGGTATCCTGATGGACTCGTCGGGGATGAGATACCCATTGGTGCGAAGATTATCGTGGTCTGTGACGCAGTTGACGCCATGCTGTCTGACCGGCCCTACAGAAAGGCACTGCCTCTCCCCGTCGTGTTCGATCAATTGAAAGAGCATGCGGGGACTCAGTTTGACCTAGGGCTCATCAAGCTACTCCTGCGGTCTGATATTTTGGCCGACTATGCGGAGGTGATGCGTGCCCAACGCGCAGAGGTGGTGGCACTCGAAGCTGAGTTCGATGGAGATCCTCAGATCACTCCGTTGCCTGTTCCGTCGCTCATGGCGCGCCCCCAGAGGTTGCGGCGCTACCGCTAGGATTGGCTCCGAGCGCTGGCCCTGTCGGTCAGCTCAGTGAGGCGAGACACTTGGGCCTCAAGTCCCAATGAGTCAGCGAGTATCAGAGCGTCGGTGGCCACTCGGATCGCCTCCGAATGTTGTCCCCACTTGAGTAGTCGGCCAACGTGAAGCGTGCTGATCTTCAGCCAGAATAGGTCGAGCCGGCCACGGATCCCCTCAGCAGTTTGCCTTATCAGCAGGTCAGCATCCGCCTGTCGTTGCCTTCGCTCAAGCAGTCGGATGCGGAACGTTAACGATGTGGTTGGATCGCAATACCACGTCCGGTCCGACGGGCCCAGCTGACTCTCACGTCGGCGGGCTTCTGGGAGATCTCCAGTCTCGAGGGCGCATAAACCAATCCCGGCGAGGATTGTATCGGCCACGTCCGGGGGGGTGGTCTTGCCGAAGTAGGACTCCGCTTCCTGGAACTGTACACGGGCGGTCTGATAGTCGCCGCGGGCCAGCGCCAGCTCTGCATGGTTGTTGGCCTGCACCAGGCGATTCATGTCCATGTCTGCCGAACCCAAGAGCTTCGTCGATCTCTCAAGCATCTCCTCCGCTTCATCAAGACGTCCAGCGTCGAGAAGGGCCGATGCTAGGTTGCTCTCGATGCTGAACCGGACCCTCACATCCCCGCTTGTGGCTGCCAAACACCGAGCTTCTTCTAGGAAGGGTTGGACCTCGGCCGTCAACGCCAATCCCCGATACTGCATCACTACGAGGTAGCGCCACAGCGCCAGCAGTCTATGCCGCTTGGCTACACGGGTCACCCTAATGGCTTCCGTGGCAGCACGGAGAGCATCCGTTGGGCTTCCGAAGAGCACGCCCATCGCTAAACCCAGCTGACAGACTGCGACCGCGTCTGCTTGGCCCCTCGCACTGACGACTCGGAATTGCTCAAACACCCTCTTGATTGCGTCTATGTCCTCTTGGGCGCTGTGGAGCCGAAGCTCGGCGTCCAAGGCGAGCGCGACGGCCTCCCAATCCTCCCACGACGTCGCCTCCCTCTTGATCTTCGTGAGGCGTGCAACCAGCTCTTCCACTGGAGTGCCTCTACCCTCGGCTAGCGCGTCCACCCGGCGGATGTCCATTCGACGCGCCTGCTCAAGAAACCCAGCGTCCCGAAGCCTTGTCGCCGCGAGTTCCAGAGCCGAGTCGGCCCGACGCATGTCACGGCCGAGGTAAAGGGCGGTTGCATACTCGGCGGTGGCTTCAGCGATCGCGGCTTGATCGTCCTCGTTTCGGGCTACGAGTTGGTAGAAATGGGCAGCCTCTGCCACGGCACCCTGCATCATGGCGCGGGCGCCCGCCCTTCGGGCATAGGTTGCGGCTCGGGCACGCTCCCCTGCTCGGTCGAAATGAACCCCCAGTTCTCCGGCGGACTCGACCCCGGCGCGATCCGCGAGGTACTCGGCGAGTTGGCGATGCAGCAGTGCCTGACGCACCGTACCCAGGTCAGCATAGATCGCGCTCTTGAACAGGTCGTGTCCGATAGAGACCCGGTCCAGTTCAGTGACGCAGATTCCTCTTTCCTGTAGTTCATCGACTCCGTCGATGGCATCATCGATGCCACTATCGAGGACCCCGGCTAGTTCGCTGACACGCATCACTCGAGAAGCCACCGCTAGCATGTGGGCGAGGCGCTCGGCACGATCAGAACATTGGGTCCATCGGGCAGCGAGTATCTGTCTGAGCGAAACTGGCAGTGTGAGGGCGTCAGCTTGGGAGGCTGGAAGGGTGAGCCTCCCGGCGAGATAGTCCCGGGTCAGCTCGGTGAGGTACAGCGGGTGCGCTGCTGCCAAAGCCAACAGTTTGTACGCGGAATCCGGGTCGATCCGACGATCGGCGAGGTGCCCAAAGAGCTCGCGACTCTCATGAGGTTCCAGCTCGCTCAGAGTCACACGCTCCACTGGGTGCCGTGTTTCGTCGCGGAGCCACACATTGAGGGGGTCCCCCGGCCCAACTTCCTCAGGACGTATTGTGGCAATGACACCGAGTGGCAAGCCGCTCCATCTCCGCCGGAAGAAGTGAAGTGCAGCAACGGTAGTAGCGTCCGCCCAATGCAAGTCGTCGATAAAGAGGATCGTCGGCTGTTCGCTTGCAACGCTTTCGAGGAGCAGGGCGAAGGCATCCATCAGTCTCCGCGGGAGGCTCTTTTCATCGATAGGGGGCGGATGCCCGACCGGTTCGGTCAGGGAGCCCGGCGGCATGGTCGCCCCGATCACTGTTCTCCAAGGTTCACCGAGTTGGGATAGGTGGTTGTCCAGGTCCACAGCCGAGAGGGCGTCCAACAGCGGGTTGAGTGTGATTCGCTGCTCTAGCTCGACAGGCTTGGCGGTCAGCGCCCGTACGCCGGTCAGCGCGGCGTGCCGTGCGATCTCCTCCAGAACTCTAGATTTCCCGATTCCGGCCTCTCCGATGACCAACGCGTATTGAGTCGAACCGTTCTTCACCTCTCGGACCAACGAGTCGAGTCTGCCGAGGATGTCGGTTCGGCCTACAAAGGCGGCCCTCTCGGGATGCGTATCCCCGCGTTTCGCGGGCATTGCCGCTCGGGCTCGCTCGATCGCGCGGGTCGCGTTCGAATCCGGCCCTAACCGCCCCTGGGCCTTGATGTGTTCGGAGTAGGCTACTTCAGCAGATTGAAGCCGCCCCACACGAGCTCTTGCCTCAATCACGCGGGTAGCGATCGAGGGATGACTTGAGTCCAGGAGGTAGAGCGCCTCCGCTGCGTCACGCCCGCCGTTCCAATCGGCCGCGTCCAGGCGTGCGGTCCAAGTGGCCTCCGCGGAGGCCATTAGATTTGCTTGGATGCCCCGGCCGAACCGTGCCGTCCAATCCTCGAAGTCGTCAGATACCGACCGGTTCTCACCGGTCAGAAATCCACTCGCGATAATCTGAGCTGCCTCCAGCAGACGTCCCGCGGCCAAGTGGCCCCGCATCTCTCGGACGTCCGATCCAACGGAGGCCGCAGCGCATATCTGCTCACCATTGATCTCAAACAGCTCGAACCCCGCCTTGCGGCGCGTGGCATGAACGAGTTGTCGAACTCGTTGGCGGGTGTGGGAGTCGATGTCGGCCCCCCACAGGAGGCGGATTATCTCTGGTCGACTGACTTGACCCTTGGCGAAGACAATGCCGGTAAACGCCATCTGAAACGGCGATAGAGCGATCGAGCCCTCGTCGGAATGCACGCCGGGTGCGCCAAAGAGCGATACACGCGGTCCGGGACGAGGTGATTCGGTCACGCCGACATCCCTTGGGCTCGGCGCTTCCGGTTTGGAGCCTGCTTCATCGAAGGCAAGGCTGGAATGTCGTCGGGTTGCTCGACGAGCACCCGTCTCTTGGCTCCGGGAGCGAGGCCTCCGGTTTCCGCCTCTCGTCGGAGCCATGCCTCGAGAATCCACTCCCAGCCGAAGCACTCCCGTACCTGGCTGGGGCGGTGTCCGATCAGTCGGTACATCTGGTTACTGACGGAGAAGGCGTCGGGATAGCCGAGCTCGTAGGCGAGCGTAAAGATGTTGGCCTCACTGTTTTGAAGCCGGGCCGACAGACGGAGCAGACGTGCCATCTGGAGCCAGTGGGATGGCACCGGAAGCCCCCGTGTCGCCAGCCGCCGACCGAGCGCTCGCCGGGACATGTACATCGCCCGAGTCAGGTCGTTGATCGTGCGCGCCTTCGCAGAGAGGTCGATGATGCGGCGGAGCACATTGGTCGTGTCCCGATCCACGGACAGGCCCCGCCATGCGAGGTAGTCCGTGATGTCGCCCGCGAGATCCAGCGGGGGGCAGCGAAGAACCTCGGCCATGTCACGCGACCGTGGGCCGAAATGATGAGGCAGGAGTCCCCGGGGCCTGGTGCGATGTACGGCGTCCAGTACGTCGGGGTCGGATTCGAGATCTCCAGCGCGCGGCAAAATGATGATCAGCGCGAGTCCACCGGGTCGGCTCTCGACGAAGCGGGCCGTTTCTCGGTTTCCCGGAATACGCGGCTGCCAGACCAACGCTGAGCCTGGCCGCCGAGCGGCCTCCTTCAGCTGTCGTCTGCCGGAAGTAACAGGTATGAGGCGCTCGTAGGGGTGTACGAGAACGCTCAACTTGGCTTGTTGCTCCACGTGGGGACCTCCGGGCTTCGGGTAAGGCGTTCCGTCGAGCAAATACCCTAGGCGGCTAACGTCATCATGCCGTCATCGTCCCCAATGCGCATCCTCGCGACTCGCCACCCGGCGATGACGGCTGCCCCTGCCACCTTCCCTCCACACCCAACACGCCCCATCCTAGGCCGTCCCTTTTGGACGCCCCGCAGCCCAGCACCAGAACGCCGTGTCCTACGTTCCGCCTTTCAAGCCCGATCCCCGCCTCTTCCCGTTCCGCTCGCGCTGGTTCGAGAGCCGGGTCGGACCTGTGCACTACATCGACGAGGGTGCCGGTGAGCCCATCCTGTTCTTGCACGGCAACCCGACGTGGAGCTTCCTCTACCGCGGGATCATCATCCGGCTGAAGAAGCACTTCCGCTGTATTGCGATCGATTATCCGGGCTTCGGACTCTCCACTCGCCCATCCGGATACGACTACACACCCGGTCAGCACGCGGGGATCGTTCGGGACTTCGTTCAGCACCTCGACCTGCAAAATCTGACGATCATGGGGCAGGACTGGGGCGGGCCGATCGGCCTTCGGGTCGCGGCCGACGAGCTGCCTCGCATCAAGAAGCTGGTCATGGGCAACACGTGGTTCTGGCCGCTGGACTCCGTGCAGGGCAAGGCGTTCGCGTACGTGATGTCGATGGCTCCGATGCAGACCCGGATCGTGAGTCACAACTTCTTCGTCGAGAAGGTGATGCCGATGGGCGTAAAGCATCGGATGAGCGACGAGGTGATGAATCACTACCGAGACGCCATGCCCACTCCGGCCAGTCGGATGGGCGCAGCGGAATTTCCGGTGCAGTTGATGGCCGCAGCCGGATGGCTCCGCCAACTCGAGACCGATGTGAAGGATCGGCTCGGCAACGTCCCGCTCCTGCTCACCTGGGGCATCCACGATCTGATGTTCACACGGCCGTTCATGGACCGCTTCCGTGAATCGTTCCGGGATGTGCGCGTGCAGCGACTCGATGCGAAGCACTACATCCAGGAAGACGCGCCGAAAGAGATCGCCGGCGCGATCTCGACCTTCCTTGCGCCGGCTTCCCTGGCGGGCGGCGCGGACTGAGTGGTCCCGGTCGTCGTAGGGCTCGGCGGCGCACTCGGCGCGATCGCGCGCTATTACGCCACCGACTGGGTGCGGCACGCGTTCGGAGCTGAGGTTCCTTGGGGTACCCTGGTGGTCAACGTCGCGGGTTCGCTGCTGCTCGGATTCTTCTTCGTGTGGAGCGAGGCCCGAGCACCCTCGAATATTTCGCGCGAACTGATCGCGATCGGTTTTCTCGGCTCCTTCACGACGTTCAGCACGTTCAGCTACGAGACGGTAGCGATGGCCCGTGCCGGAGAAATCTGGCGTGCGGGCGGATATGCTACGGGATCGTTGGTGCTCGGAGTCGTCGCCGTTTTGCTGGGTGCCGGCCTCGCTACCGTACTGACGCGAGGCTGACGGCCCCGGCCCCCATGGGGAGCCGAGACTCCTACAGAGTCAGCCACATCGCCAGAGCGAGGGTCGTGAGCACCCCGGCTCCGGTGCGGATGGTATTCCACTTCGTCCAGCGATCCAGATAGTGGCGCCACAGCTTCCGGGTCTCCTCATCCGCGGGACGAGCCACGGCACCGGTTACACCGAGTACCTCGACGATGTAGAGCCCGGCCGCGCCACGAAGCTGCCGAGCTCCGGCCGGGGGGCGAATCGGTTCTCACCCGCCTGGCCGATCTCCTTGTGGTCCAGGCGATACACGTCTGGATCGAGTCGGGAGATGCGACGCAGGGTTGGATGCATGCGCTGAAAGATCGTGAGAGCGGTGGAGCCCTCCGTCTGATGCACCGCCATCCCGAAGGGGAGTGCAGCATCGAGTCGTTGGCGGCCGAAAGCCACATGTCACGGTCGGCCTTCTCGCGGCGGTTCACCCGAGTGAAGGCTCGTTCATGACTCCTTCACGGTTCGTTCATGAAGGAAGCCGCAGACTACATTCTTTGCTTGCGGGCGACGGTGCTCGCTCCACTCGGGTGGAAGAGGTGCTCGTTGCGTATCCTCATCGTCGAAGACGACAAGAAGGTCGCCAGCTTCCTTCAGAAGGGGCTGCGTGAGGAAGGGTACGCGGTCGACGTCTCGCACGATGGCGCGGACGGGCTACTGAAGGCACGAGTGCACGAGTACGACCTGCTGCTCCTCGATGTCATGCTCCCGGAGAGGTCCGGGCTCGAGATCGTCCGTGAGTTACGTGCCGGCGAGTGCACGACTCCGATCCTGATGCTCACGGCACGAGACGATCGTCGGGACATCGTTCTGGGACTCGATGCCGGCGCGGACGACTACGTCACCAAGCCGTTTGGACTCGACGAGCTGCTCGCTCGCGTCCGGGCCTTGCTCCGGCGCGGTGGAGCGTCCCGACCCGACCGTCTGATCTATGACGACGTGGAGCTCGATCGGGTGGCCCACCGGGCGTCGCGTAGGGGGACGCGGCTGGACCTCACTCCGAAGGAATTCCAGCTTCTCCAGTTCTTTCTGCTCAACGCTGAACGGGTCGTGCGTAGAACCGAGCTCCTCGAGAAAGTCTGGGATCTGCACTTCGACCCGATGAGCAACGTGGTGGATGTGCATGTCGGCCACCTGCGTGGGAAGTTGGCGAAAACGGGGGACAGCACACTCCTGCACACGGTTCGCGGCGTCGGCTACGTGCTCCACCGTGAGCCTCCGGTGTGAGCGACGGACAGCCGACGCAACGGGACCTTCGGTCCTTTCGATCCCGACTTGCTTTCCGGGCCACGCTGGTCGTCGCGCTCGGGCTCTGCCTGCTGTCCGTAGGGACGGCTTATGCGCTCGGGACACTCCTCGACCGAGAGATCGATGCCTCGATCCTGAACATCGCCGCGATCCAGGCGGGATCGCTCGCGGACGGGCCGGGCGACGAAATGCACTTTCACGAGTGGGAGCTCACGCCCGAAGAGGCCGTCTCGGTCCGCGACTTGGTACAGTATGCCCAGGTCTGGGATGCGAACGGGTCGAGTCTGCTTCGCAGTCAATACATGACGTCCGACCTCCCCATCAACGGCGACGCGCTCGCCCGGGCATCGGGAGGGGAGTTGGTTTGGGCTCGGCAAGACTTCGAGGGGACATCCGTCAGAATGCTCTTCTATCCGCTCGAGCGACTCGGCGCGGCGCATGAGGCGCACGTTCTTCAGGTGGCGGCCCCTCTTACCCAAAGGGACAGCATCCTCCTCCGGGCCATCGTCTTTTTTTGTGTGCTTACCCTGCTCTTGGCCTCCGCGACATACGCAGGCTCGTGGTGGCTGGCGGGGAGTGCAGTCCGACCGATTCATGCTGTCATCGACCAGGCCGAAGAGATCGGCGTGGGCTCCCTTGATCGGCGCATCAATGCGTTCGCCGACACCGCCGAGTACCGGCGACTCGTCGATGTGCTCAACACCATGCTCACACGCATCCACGGAGCGTTTGAGGCGCAACGCCGTTTCGCCGCGGATGCGAGTCACGAGCTGCGTTCGCCGCTCACGGTCATGCGGGGGGAGATCGAGGTCGCTCTCCGTCGGCCACGCAGCGAACAGGAGTACGTGGAAATTTTGGAGAGTACGCTCGAGGAAGTCGTGCGCCTGTCACGGATCTCGGAAGACCTCCTCGCCTTGGCGCGCTCCGATGCGGGGACGCTCGAGCCCTGCGCCGAGGTTGTCGACGTCCAGGCTACGGTGGGACGCATCGTCGAGCGTCTCCGTGGGAAGGCGGAGGACAGGGGCATGTCGATAACCCTCTCCACCGGGGGTAGCCCGACTGCTACAGTCGACGCCGCTGTTCTCGGTCAGATCGCGTGGAATCTTGCCGACAACGCGTTGGACCATGCACCAGATGGAGGCAACGTTCGGGTCCGGGTCTCCAGGGACGACGTGTCCGTGACCGTGATGGTGGAGGATGACGGTCCGGGTATCGGAAGCGTCGATCCGGACCTGCTTTTCGAGCGCTTCTACCGTGGCGATCGCTCCCGCTCCCGCTCAGACCGGGTGACCCATACGGGTCTCGGACTAGCCATCGTACGTGCGTTGGCGCGGGCCCACGGAGGTTCCGTCCAGGCCGAAGACCGATCGGGCGGCGGCGCGATCTTCACGGCAGTTCTCCGACAGCTGCCTACCCCTCAGCACCGGACAGAACCATGAGCCATTCGATTCAGATGACCCCTAGGCCCGTGCCCATGGGGCGCACGCTCCACCTTGGAGGAGTGGTCCTGATGACGATCGCGGCATCGTGGGGAGCCCCTCTCCATGCGCAGGACGCGCGGGACGAGGTGCGTGCCGTGATTGAGGCTGTGGGGGCAGGAATCCAGGCCGGGGACTTTGCCTCCCTCGACACCATCTTTGTAGAGGGGGGCGGTCTTCACATCATCGAAGGCGCCGGGGTGAATCACGGATGGGCGGACTACCGCGACAATCATCTCGCGCCCGAGCTCGAGGCGTTCGAGAACTTCGCCTACCGATGGCATGCGATCGAGCCAGTGGTGGAGGGCGATGCGTCTTGGGCCGCTTTCCGCTACGACCTTTCGGCAGACACCCCGCGCGGGCACGTCGACATCGAGGGCCGCGGGACAATCGTTCTGCGGTGGATCGATGGACGGTGGCGGGTCGTGCACATGCACACGTCGGGGCGTCCCCGTTGATGTAAGGCCGACATGAAGATGCCTTAACGAAGACATCACGCCCTGTTCATGCGGCGACACCGACCTTAGAGGTGTCCTCCATAGTATTCTGACCCTGTGAGGTCGCCTCGATGCAATGGGCGCGAAGTACACGGCCTGCGACGATGATGGTCCCGTTTTTAATGGGGCTTCTAGCACCACCGCTGGCTGCGCAGGACAACGGGGTAGCGCTTCGCCTGGCGGAGGTGCTCGCGGCGGTCGACATCCGTAATCCCGGGCTGGATGCGATGCGGATCTCCGCCGAGGCCGTGTCACTGCGAGAGCCGGCGGCTTCGGCGCTTCCCGACCCGCTCCTCCAGTTCGGCATCATGAACTTCGGCCTGCCGGAGTTCAATACGGACATGGCCATGTCGATGGCACCTTCGGTCCAGCTGACTCAGACGTTTCCGTGGCCGGGCAAGCTGTCGCGCCAGGAGGATGTCGCGCTGTTCGACCGCGACATGGCCCTCGCCCGGGCCGACGAGGCGTCGTGGCTTCTTCGGACACGAACCGCATCGGTCTTCTACGACCTGTATTCGCTCGACCGCCGAATTGAGGTGACGGCCGAGACGCTGGAGTTGCTACGAGGATTCCGTCAAGTGGCGCTCGCCATGTACGGCACTGGGACGGGTCGGCAGACCGATGTGCTGCGAGCCGACGTCGAGATCGCGCGGACGACTGGAGAGATCCGACGGATGGAAGGAATGCGCAGCGCCCGAGCGGTCACGCTGAACGGTATCCTCGATCGACCGTCCGAGACCCCGGTGGGTGCGGTTGTACTCGACGCGTTACCTCGGAGCCTCCCCACGCACGATACGCTCACGGCGTGGGCGCTCGAAGGCCGCCCGCTCCTGCTGGAAGCGACGCTGGCCGTTCAGCGCGCAGCGTCGGCGACGGCTCGGGCCGATCGAGAGATCTGGCCGGACCTCCGCGTGGGCCTGGCGTACGGGCAGCGCGATCGCGGGCTCGGCATGGAGCGAATGGGGAGCGCCATGGTGGGGTTCACCCTGCCGGTCTTCGCCGGTAGCCGCCAGCACGCACTGAAGGACGCCGCCGCGGCCGAGGGTCGCGCGGCGGAGGCCCGACTCTCCTCTGCGCGTGCAGAGGTGGGCTCGCTGATCGGCAGGCTATTGGCCGAGCTGGACGCGGCGCGCACCCTGGTCGATCTGTACCGGGACGAGGTGGTCCCGCAGGCCCGAACGAACGTCGAGTCGGCGTTCTCGTCCTACCGCGTTGGGGCGGTGGACTTCATGACACTCGTCGATGCCCAGACCACAGCGAACCGCTACGAGGCCGAGCTCTACCAGCTCATCGCCGGCTACGGAGCCACCGTCGCGGCGCTCGAGTCGGCCATCGGACAGCCGGTGCCCGAGAGCCCCGACACCCTTGCGGAGCCACGATGAAGACCTCAGCACAGATCGCTCTATCCGTCACCCTCGTGGCTGCTGCTGCCGCCGGAGTCGCGGTGCAGCTCAGTTCGGGCGAGGCGAGCCCTGCAGCGGTCGAGGAGGGTGGGCACGACCACGCGGCCATGACGGCTGGCGGGGGCGCCATGCAGCCCGTGGTCCTGGACGACGAGGCGGCGCGCCGAATCGGCGTCAGGTTCGCAACGGTGGAGCGCCGGGAGCTGACGTCGACGCTGCGCTCCGTCGGTGTGGTGGCGTACGCCGAGACCCGGCTGGCGAATGTGAGTCCGAAGGTGGAGGGATGGGTTGAGCAGCTCTTCGTCGACTTCACCGGCGCACCCGTGCGCGAGGGCGAGCCAATCATGGCGGTGTACAGCCCTGCAATGGTGACGGCACAAGAGGAGCTGATCCTCGCGGCTCGAGTTGCCGCCGATGCTGAGGGAGAGCGGGCCCGCGCGTCGGCTAACGAAATGCTCGCGGCGGTGCGCCGTCGGCTTTCCTACTGGGACGTTCCTCTGAGCGAGATCGAGCGTATCGAAGCAGCCGGCGTTCCCGATCGTACGCTCACGCTCCACGCTCCGGCTTCCGGCATCGTCGTGGAGAAGAACGTCGTGGAGGGCGACCGGATCATGCCGGGCCAGACCGTCTATCGGATCGCCGACCTGAGCCGTGTGTGGGTGGAGGCCGAGGTCTTCGAGAAGGACCTCGCTCTGATCGGACTCGGTCAGCACGCGGAGGTGACCTTCCAGGCATACCCCGGCCGACCCTACGACGCGACGGTGACGTATGTGCACCCGACCGTTTCGGTACAGTCACGGACGGCCCGGGTGCGGCTCGAGGTGCCCAACCCGCGCGCGGAGCTGAAGCCCGGCATGTATGCGGAACTCTCCTTCCACTCCCTGCCGGCGCCGCCGACCCTCGTAGTGCCCCGCAGCGCGGTGATCGCTACGGGCATGCGCGCACTCACGTTCGTGCAGGGGTTGGACGGTGCCCTCCGGCCACGCGAAGTCGTGCCGGGCCGGACGTCCGGGCGCTTCATGGAGATTCTCGAAGGGCTCGAAGCGGGCGAGCGCGTGGTGTCGTCCGCCGCCTTCCTCATCGACGCTGAATCGAACCTCGGCACGATGACGGGGGAGATCGGCGCGGAGGGGATGGACGGCATGGAGGATATGGAGGACATGGGTGGCTCGACGATGCCGGCCGTGCCCGACACGGCTGGCGACCCGCCTGCCGCCCACCAGCGCTGAGGAGACCTTCGATGCTCGAGCGCATCATCGAGGCTTCCGTCCGCAACCGCGTTCTGGTTCTGATATGTGGAGTGCTGGTGGCGGCCGGAGGTGTCCTGGCAGTGTCGCGCACTCCGCTCGAGGCGCTTCCGGACCTCTCGGACGTCCAGGTCATCGTCCGGACCGACTATGCTGGCCAGGCGCCGCAGATCGTCGAAGACCAGGTTACATATCCAGTCGCCTCGGAGATGTTGAAGGTCCCGGGAGCGGCTACGGTGCGAGGGTATTCGTTCTTCGGGACCTCCTTCGTCTACATCATTTTCGAGGACGGTACGGACCTGTACTGGGCTCGCAGCAGGGTGCTCGAATATCTCTCCGGGATTCGTGGGCGGCTCCCGGAGCTGGCCGAGCCATCGCTCGGTCCCGACGCCACCGGCCTCGGCTGGGTCTATCAGTACGCGCTCCTCGACACGACGGGCACGCTATCGCTGGCCGAGCTGCGCAGCTACCAGGACTGGTACCTGCGCTATCAGCTCACCGCGGTGCCGGGGGTGAGCGAGGTCGCCAGCGTCGGTGGATACGAGCAGGTCTACGAGGTCACGGTCGATCCGATCCGGCTGCGCGGGTACGGCATTCCGGTGACCCGGGTGATGGAGGCGCTACGCACGTCGAACGAGGACGTGGGCGCCATGGTGCTCGAGCTCGCTGAACGGGAGTACATGATCCGTGGGCTCGGCTACCTCGAAACGCTCGAGGACATCGAGAGTGTCGTCTTGTCTGCGACGGACCACGGCGCGCCGGTCCGCATCGGAGACGTTGCCGACGTGCGACTGGCACCCGACGTAAGACGTGGCGTGGCGGACTTGAACGGTCGCGGTGATGTGGTGGGCGGGATCGTCGTCATGCGCTATGGCGAGAACGCACTCGCCACGATCGAGCGGGTGAAGGCCAAGCTCGATGAGGTTGCGCCGGGGATGCCTGCGGGGGTGGTCGTCGTGCCGGTCTACGATCGCTCCGACCTGATCCACCGGGCCATCGAGACGCTCAGGGAGAAGCTGATCGAGGAGTCGATCGTGGTGGGTCTGGTGACCATGATCTTCCTCTTTCACGTGCGCAGCGCGCTCGTTGCGATCCTGATCCTGCCTCTCGGTATCCTCATGGCGTTCATCGCCATGCGAGCGCTGGGCCTTGGTGCGGACATCATGAGCCTCGGCGGGATCGCGATCGCGATCGGCGCGATGATCGACGCCGCGATCGTCATGATCGAGAACATGCACAAGCACCTCGAGCACGCGATCGATGACAAGCGCGCCCGCGTGACCGCGGCCGGAGTATCGATTCCGGGAGACCCTGGCGGAGACATCCTCCATACGCGCCTGCTGACAAGCGAGGAACGGTGGGACGTGGTCGTGCGATCGGCGCGCGAGGTTGGGCCCGCGCTCTTCTTCTCGCTTCTCATCATCACGGTCTCCTTCCTTCCGGTCTTCAGCCTGGAGGCACAGGAGGGCCGGCTCTTCAGGCCGCTCGCTTGGACCAAGACGCTCGCCATGGCGAGTGCGTCCCTCCTTTCAGTCACGATGGTGCCCGTGACCATGGGGCTGTTCATCCAGGGGCGGATCCAGCGCGAGCACGCCAACCCCGTGAACCGCTTCCTCGTTGGCGTATACCGGCCGGTACTCGAGCGAGTGCTCGACTTCAGACTTCCGGTGATCGCCGCCGCGATCGCGGTGCTGATTCTCACGGTGCTCCCGCTTCAGCGGCTCGGCTCCGAGTTCATGCCGCCGCTCGACGAGGGGACGATCCTTTACATGCCGACGACGCTGCCCGGCGCCAGCATCGCGCTGGTGAGCCAGACGCTGCGGGTGCAGGACTCCATCATTGCGTCCTTCCCCGAAGTGGCATCGGTGTTCGGGAAGGCCGGCCGGGCCACGACCGCCACGGATCCCGCTCCGCTGTCGATGTTCGAGACGACGATCGTGCTCCGGCCGGAAGAGGAGTGGCGCGCGGGCATGACATCTGAGGCACTCATCGACGAAATGGACGACGCCCTGCGGATGGCCGGCGTCACTAACTCCTGGACGATGCCCATCAAAGGACGCATCGACATGCTCGCGACGGGCATTCGCACGCCGGTCGGCGTGAAGATCTTCGGTCCGGACCTGGTGGAGCTCGAGCGCCTGGCGACTGCGGTTGAGGCAGCGGTACAGACGGTCCCAGGGACCAGGTCGGCGGTGGGAGAGCGCGTGGTCTCGGGCTCCTATCTGGACATCGACATAGACCGAGAAGCCGTGGCCCGGTACGGTCTCAGCGTGCGCACCATTCAGATGGTTATCGCTTCCGCTATCGGTGGAATGGAGATCACCCGCACCGTCGAGGGCCGGGAGCGGTATTCGGTGCGGGTGCGCTATCCCCAGGAGCTGCGCGATCAGCCGGAGAAGCTGGCGGAGATCCTGGTGCCTGTCGGAAGCCGGACTCTTGGCATGGGCGACATGGTCGCGAGTGCGACGATGTCTGGAATGGAGGGGAATGGCTCGGCGAGCGGGGGGATGGGGAGCGGGTCCATGGCTCCGGCGAAGATGGCGCAGATCCCTCTAGGTCAGGTGGCGCGGATTCGCACGGTCGGCGGTCCGATGGTGATCAAGACAGAACAGGCCTTCCCCACCGCATGGGTATTCATCGACGTCGAGCAGAGTGACCTCGGCTCGTATGTCCGGGCCGCCCAGGCGATGGTGTCGTCGATGGTGGAGCTGCCGCCGGGCTACTCGATGCAGTGGTCCGGGCAGTACGAATACATGGAGCGGGCGAAGCAGACGCTGTCGCTCGTCGTACCCGGCACGCTCCTCATCATCTTCCTGTTGCTCTACATCAACTTCGGGCGGCTCGGCGAGACCCTCATCGTCATGCTGTCGCTCCCGTTCAGCCTGGTCGGAGGGATCCTGGCGCTGGCGATTCTCGGCTTCAACTGGTCGGTCGCGACCGGAGTAGGCTTCATCGCCCTCGCCGGCGTGGCGGCCGAGATCGGCGTCATCATGCTGCTCTATCTCAACTCGGCGTGGGATCGTCGGCGCGCGGAGGACGCCACGGTGGAGTCGCTGCGGGTCGCTGTCATCGAGGGCGCTGCCCTTCGGGTACGACCGATCGTGATGACGGTCACTGCGATCATCGGGGGCCTGCTGCCCATCTTCTGGGGCCACGGGGCGGGCGCGAGCGTAATGCGCAGGATCGCCGCCCCAATGGTCGGTGGCATGGTGTCGGCCACGATCCTGACGCTCCTCGTGATCCCTGCGATCTACTCGCTCTGGCAGGAAGCGGCGTTGCGGGCAGAGGGACGCCGCGCCACGCGAGTCGTTGCGGCGGTCGTACCCACCGGCCCGGAAGCCGCCCTCGACGGGACGTAGTCCGCCAACCTCTGTTCGACGAGAGACCCGAGACGATGCAACATGATCACGATCAGGACCACGCCGCAGATTCAGGTGGTCATAGCGGCCACGACAAGCACGCCGGACACAGCGTCGAGATGTTTCGCGACCGCTTTTGGCTGTCGCTGATCCTCGCAGTCCCGACGCTGATCTGGAGTCCGATGCTCCAGCAGTGGCTCTCGTACTCGGCGCCGTCGCTGCCCTTCGCGGAGCTGATCCCCGCGCTCTTCGGATCCGTCGTCTTCCTCTACGGAGGACACGTCTTCCTGGTAGGGGCGTGGCACGAACTGCGCGACCGGCTCCCCGGGATGATGACGCTCATCTCGCTCGCGATCACGGTAGCATTCGGGTACAGCTTCGCCGTCACGCTCGGCTGGGACGGAGATTCGCTCTGGTGGGAGCTCGCGACCCTCGTCGTGATCATGCTATTGGGGCACTGGATCGAAATGCGGTCCATCGGGCAGGCGCAGGGCGCGCTCAAAGAGCTCGCGAAGCTGCTCCCGGACACGGCGGAGCGGGTGGTCGAGGGAAGTACTGAGACTGTCCGTGTTTCCGACCTCGTGGACGGAGACCTGGTTCTTATACGCCCCGGTGCCGCGATCCCCGCCGATGGCCTGATCGAAGACGGAAAGGGCGCGGTGGACGAGGCGGTGATCTCCGGCGAGTCGAAACCTGTCGAGAAGTCGGTGGGTGATGGTGTGATTGCCGGAACGGTGAACGGCTCGGGTGCGCTGCGGGTGCGCGTGACGGGAACGGGTGACCGCACGGCACTCGCCGGCATCATGCGGCTCGTCGAGGATGCGCAGGCGTCGCGCTCGCGGGCCCAGGCTCTCGCCGACCGTGCCGCGCAGCTCCTTTTCTTCGTGGCGCTGGGTGCGGGTGCCGTCACCTTCACCGCGTGGATGCTGGTGGACGGTGATGCAGCGTTCGCGGTGCAGCGACTCGTCGCCGTGCTCGTAATCGCCTGCCCCCACGCGCTCGGACTCGCGGTTCCGCTCGTCGTGGCCATTTCCACGACGCTCGGTGCAACCAACGGCCTGCTCGTACGTGACCGACGCGGACTGGAGGAGGCCCGTACGCTGGATGCCGTGGTCTTCGACAAGACCGGCACGCTTACGACGGGAGATTTCGGCGTGGTCGTCGTCGCGGCCGCAGACGGCCGCACCGAGGACGAGATCCTGGCGCTGGCCGCGGCGGTCGAGCGGGACTCGGAGCACACGATCGCGCGGGGCATCGTGAGGGCGGTGGCTGAGCGTGGTCTCGACGTTCCGGAGGTATCAGGCTTCGAGGCGATTCCCGGGCACGGGGCGCAGGCGACAGTGGGCGGGTCGACCTTGCGAATCGGGGGACCAGCGCTCCTTCGCTCGCTCGGTGCCGTGGTCCCGGCGCCGGTCCAGGAAGCAGGGCAGCTGAGTGAAGAGCGAGGGCAGACGACCGTCTATCTACTGGAGGGGGGTCGAGCGATCGGCGTGATCGGGCTTGCTGATAGGGTGCGCCCGGAGTCGCAGGAGGCCGTCGATGCGCTGCACGCGCTCGGCATCGAGGTCGTGATGCTGACTGGTGACGCGAAGGCCGTGGCAGATGCTGTCGCGAGCGACCTGGGGATCGACACCGTCTTCGCAGAGGTGCTCCCCCACCAGAAGGCCGAGAAGATCCGGGAGCTACAGGCTCAGGGGAAGACCGTCGCCATGGTCGGGGACGGAGTGAACGATGCTCCCGCGCTGGTGACGGCGGACGTGGGTGTCGCGATCGGAGCGGGGACCGACGTAGCCGTCGAGGCTGGGGACATCGTGCTCGTGCGCAGCGATCCGCGTGACCTGGCACGCATCGTCACGCTCAGCCGCGCCACGTACCGGAAGATGGTCCAGAACCTCTGGTGGGCCGCAGGCTACAACATCGTAGCGATTCCCCTCGCTGCGGGGGCGCTCGCGTCGTGGGGCGTCGTCATGCCTCCGGCTTTTGCGGCGGTGCTGATGTCGGCGAGTACGGTGATCGTGGCGGCCAACGCACAGCTGCTGCGGCGAACGGACATGGGGCGCTGAAGCTCGCCGCACTCGAACGTGCGGTGGCCTAGCCCCCTATCGGAGACGTACGCACCAGCAGCGCCGTTGCGACCAGGATGAGCTGAGCGACGGCCAGTTCCACGAGCGCAGACCGGCGCATGGCGTCGTTTCCCTCGTCGATCCCGAGCCGGGGCGTCAGGATCCGGAAGTTTCGGGCGCCGAGTGCCAGAACGACGGCCGCGGCGACGATCTTGGCTAGCAGGAGTCGCCCCCACGTCATCGTGAAGAGGGCTCCGACCGAGGGCAGGTGGGCCCACGAGGCGAAGGCCCCGGTCACGATCACAGTGCCGACTGCGGCTATTGCGACGGGCGAGAATGCGGGCACGAGCGTGGGGAGCAGGCTGGAACCCCGTGCGTGAGGTCGTGAGCTCCGCTCCAGCCAGAGCACCGTGGCCAGCCCGCCGATCCACGCCCCGGCCCCCCAGACGTGCGCGGTGTCGGCCAGGATGAAGAGCGCAGGAAAGCGGTCGGCCGCAGCCGCGTGTCCGGTGAGCGCGGGAAAGGCTCCGATTCCGAGTGCGACGGGTGTGGCGACCCACCACCCGAGGGGGTGCCGACGAGCGACGCCGAACGATCCGAGCAGCAAGAGCGACGCGAGGCTCGCCCGGGTCGACGTGCGCCCCCAGGGTGTGCTGAGGAGGAGCGACGCTTCTTCACCCCAGGGCGAGAAGGGGTCTCGGAACTCTATGAGCTGACGCACGAAGAAAAGTGCCAGCCCGAGGATGAGGACCGCCGCGCCCGCAGTGCCGAGAGTCGCGGCATCAGTGCGGAGGCGGTCCCCAACCTCGCCCCTGGTCGAGACCCGGGGAAGGATGAGCCAGCGGGTGAAGACGGGCCCGGTCGTGAGCAGGAGCCCGGCGAACAGCACCCACCCCGTCAACCCGCTGAGCATCGGCGGCTATTGAGTCGCGACCGAGAACTCGAACGTGTCTCGAACCACGTGCCCGTCTTCCCCCATCCCCCGCCACGAGACGGTGTATGAGCCCGCTGGGAGGGTCCCGTGCATCTCGATGAAGAAGACCTGGGGATCTTCGCTGTCCTGTGCGGCGTCCATCACGTGGACGCCCGCATCTTCGGCCTCGACCAGACGAATCTGGACAGTTCCTTCCTGCGGCACCTGCGTGAAGGTGAGGCGGACCTCGCTCGGGGCCGCGACAGTGGAGCCGGCTTCTGGCGATGAACTGGCGAGTCCGAAATGCGGGATCCCAGAGGAGGGGGCGGCGGCGGACAGCGTCAGGATCATTGCGGCGGCGAGCGCCGGTGAGAGCATCTTCTTCATAGTCATTCTGTCTTTGCGGTAGGAGTAAGGGGCAATAGCTGGAGCATCAGTAGATGAAGCGCAGACCGAGACCGGCGCGGAACCCCGACTCGGTCAACGGAATGCCCCCGTCTACCGCCTCCTGCTCACGAACCCAGAGCAGGTCGACGTAGGGGGCGAACTTGCGGCGAATCTCGTAGCGCGTGCGAATCCCGAACTCCAGTTCGGAGATCCCGGAGTCGAGGCCCAGGCGTTCGTCGTCCGTGAAGAGCACGTCCATCTCGCCCCCCAGAGTGAGCACCATCCGCTGTGTCAGAAAGAGGTCCGTATCGGCTTCGAGGCGCATCGACGGCCGTCCTTCCTGGCTTACGAATCCGAGCGCCCCGACCTCGAACCAGTATGGCGCGAGTCCAACCAGGCCGAAGGTCAGGTATCCCTGGGTCGTGGGCTCGATGTCCTGTCGATATCCGACCACCACGTCCCAGAAACGGCGCACGTAACGCCCGTAGAGGGCCATCGCCTCGGCCTGCTCGATTGAGCCCCCGAAGTCTTCGCCTTCCGTGCTCCACCAGACGCGATCAAAGTCGGTGCCGATCCACCCCGACCCATCCCAACGGCTGAGTGCCTGTTGCTCGACCCGCGCTGCGTCGACCTCTACCTGGGTGAAGTGGAAGATCATGTTGTCCATTTCCTGCGCGGCAGCAGGAGCCGACACACATGCCAGCGCCGCCATCGAGGCGAGCGCGCACCGGAGTGTGGTCACGACCCCTCGCGATCATCGGCCGTGGGTGCAGGCGCGACTTCGAAGCGGGCGAACATCCCGGTCATCATGTGGAAGATCAGGTGGCAATGGAACGCCCATGGGCCTGCATCTTCGTAGGTGAGGTGCGTCTCGACCGTCTGGTTCGGCGGCACGATCACCGTGTGCTTACGGGGCGCGAAGGCAGGGTGGGCACCGTTTTGTAGCTCCATGAAGACCCCGTGCAGATGCATCGGGTGCTCCATCATGGTCTCGTTGGTCATCCGGAGCCTCACTCGCTCACCCACCGTCAGCCGGATCGGATCGGACTGGGAGAGCTTCTTCCCGTTGAGCGTCCAGAAGTAGCGCTCCATGTCTCCAGTGAGGCGGATATCGACGTCGCGGGTGGGCTCGCGGGTGTCGGGGTTGGGCTCGAGCGCCTGCAGGTCCTCGTAGCGCAGCCGGCGCAGATCCATCGTGTCGGCCGCGTGGCCCATGGCGGCGTGGTCCATCTCCGTGTCCATGGAAGACATGTCATGGCCCTCATGATCCTCCATGCCCGGCATGTCTGCCATGCTGCGCACCGGCCGCGGATCCATCGGCGGGATCTCTCCCTCCACGCCCTCGCGCTCGGCGAGTGTTCCGCGGGCGAAGCCCGTTCGATCCATGGACTGCGCGAAGACTGTATATACCTGCCCCGCTTCGGGCTCCACGATGACGTCGTACGTCTCTGCAACACCCATGCGGAACTCGTCGACGCGCACCGGCTCGACGTCCTGACCGTCCGCCTGAACGACCGTCATCTTGAGACCCGGAATCCGGACGTCGAAGAACGACATCCCTGCGGCGTTGACGAAGCGCAGCCGCACACGTTCGCCGGCCTGGAAGAGACCCGTCCAGTTATTGGCAGCAGAGGCACCGTTGAGCAGGTACGTGTACGTGGCCCCGGTCACGTCCGCGATGTCCGTCGGGTCCACGCGGTCACTGATCGTCGAGCCGGCATCGTCGAAGAGGCCACCGACGAACTGGGGGAGAGTGCGCTTGGCGTAGTTGTAGTAGGCGCCGTTGCCCTTGAGGTTTCGCAGCACCGTCATCGGGTTCTCGTCCGTCCAGTCGGAGAGAATGATCGAGTACTCCCGATCGAAGGCGACCGGCTCCTCGCCTGCGGGGTCGATGATGAGAGCCGCGTACATCCCCTCCTGCTCCTGGGTCCCCGAGTGGCTGTGATACCAGTACGAACCGCTCTGCCGTATCGGGAAGCGGTACGTGAAGGTCTCGCCCGGTGGGATGCCGTCGAAGCTGAAGCCGGGCACGCCATCCTGCTCGAAGGGCAGGAGCAGTCCGTGCCAGTGCAGCGAGGTGACCTCGTCGAGTTCGTTTCGCACGCGGATCACTGCTTCCTGACCCTCGCGAAAACGCAGCGTCGGTCCGGGCACGGAGTCGCCGATCATCGGTGCATTGGAGGAGCGATCATCCACGCGGAAGCCGTTACGGCTGATCACGAGCTCGTATTCTACGCGCTCTGGAGTCGCCTCGTCGCCGCGAGGGGCGTCGATCTGTGCAAAAAGCGGTGCGGGGCGGAGGCCGAGGCTTGCGCCCACGACAACCCCGGAGGCGATGCGAACGAAGTCGCGGCGGGTCGCCGCGTCCGAGCTAGGAGAACTCAATGGACTACTCGTCGATATGGGCAGCAGACGACGGGGAGGGTCGTCTGGGTACGGATTGTCACAAGAGAGACGGTCGCACGAGGGAGATGAACCCGGGGTGAAGAGAAGATGAAGGCATTTTAATGCCGATTCGGTTGCGGTTTCTACCGGCCGCCGCAGGATCAAGGCTCGTCGAGCCCTCGGCTCATCGGATGTCCACGCTTCTACGCTTGGCCGATGCGTACTCAAACCCTTCGCACCTTTTCGAGTGCCCATCGCTTCCTGGGCGTGGCTGCCACGTTACCGGTCGTCGGCTGGATCCTGTCGTCGTTCGTGCTGCACGGAGTGGGGCTGACATTGCCGAACGGCCTTCAGGGCGTCTATGAACTGGAAGCCTACCACGCGGAGGATGTCGCACTCGAGGGGGAGGCTCTGCTGGCGCCGACGGGGCTTCTCGAACTTCTAGCGACCGATGGGCTCGATCGGATTTACTGGCTCCGACTCGAGCTGCTCGGAGGTGAGCCCGCGTATGTGGTCAAGCCGGAGCCGTTCGCTCTGGAGCGGGTGTACGACGCGCGCACCGGACGCCGACTCGACCCCCTCCCTGACGAGGTGCTTCGCCGGATCGCCGATGGCCATCTGACCGGAACCGCCGTGGCCGCCATCGACGATGGTGACGAGTTCAACCGTTATTACACGACCGACCGCGTGCCCGCCGTGTCGGTCGACATGGAGGGAGCCCAGCCGTCCGAACTGGTCTTCTCCCGTGCATCGGGCCGAGTCCTGCGCCGAACGGATCCTCTGGCCGGGTGGTTCCATGCGGCCTACCGGAGCGTTCACGTCTGGCAGTGGGGGGACAGCCTGCGCTTCTTCACGGCGATCCTGTACACACTCGCGGGCGTCGCCCTCACGCTCGTGGCTCTCGGCTACGTGCTCTGGTGGACTCGCCGCGACGCCCGCGCGCGCTGGACGCCGGCGGTGCGGCGCGGACGCCGAGTGCACGCACGTCTGGCGCCGCTTGCCGGCGTCCTACTCGCCACCCAGATGCTGGTGGGCGCCTACCTCTGGTTCAATCTCGGGCTCATCGAGCCGCGCTTCCGAGGGCAGGGGTCATTCGAGAGCGAGTGGTCCGGAGGCATCGCCACGAGGGAGGAGCTGGCCGATCCGGCGACGATCGCCAAGGTGCTACCCTCGGAAATGCTCGACGGGAGGCACCCCGTCCAGCGCTACGAATGGCGTGCGATCGGCGACGAGAGGTTCTGGCTTGCCTACCAACGCCGCGACCGGGACGGCGTGCTCGTCGATGCTCGCACGGGCGACGTGATGGAACGCCTGCCGGCGGCACTCGCAGCGCGGGCGGGAGCGGCCGTAGCGCTGGGAGAGGCCACGGACCAGGGCTCCGAGGCGACCGAATACTGGATGGACTTCAACACGCGCGTGCCCACGTGGCGGTTTCGCTTCAGCGACCCCGACGAGACGGACGTCCACGTCTCGCAGGCGACGGGCGAGGTCGTGCAGCGCCGGCCCGCGATCTGGCGTGCCTTCGGCCCCTTCCTCTCCTACCACACCTTCGGCTTCACGGGGAATCCGTGGTTCGATACCGCGCTGCTGACCACGCTACAGCTCGTGGTGCTCGCCATGGTCGCATCGGGATGGACGATGGTGCTGCGACGCCGGAAGGAAGCCCCAGAGTCCCCGTGAAACTGCCGCACCACGAGGGGCATTAGCCCCCACGCCGTCTCAATTGAAGCTCACCAGAACCGGAGCCCGTTCATGATCAGACCCACTCTCGCCCTCGTCCTTTTTGCGACCGCGTTCGCACACCCACAGGCCGCTGATGCGCAGACCGCGGATGCCGCCGTGATCCAGGCGGTCGACAGCTACCACCGCTCGCTCGCGGAGGGCGATTCGGCGACCGCGCTGTCACTGCTCGCCGACGATGTGATCATCCTCGAGAGCGGTGGCATGGAGACCAAGGAGCACTACCGCAGCGGTCACCTGTCCGGCGACATGCGCTTTGCGGAGGCCGTGCCGCGTGAGCGCGGCGAGATCGAGGTTCGGGTCGTGGGCGACGTCGCGTGGGCCTGGTCGACGAACGTTGCGCAGGGCCAGATGGGCGATCGAGAGGTGAACTCTCAGGGCGCGGAGTTGATGGTGCTGCGTCGGATGGACGGAGCGTGGCTCATCACCGCGGTGCACTGGTCGTCCCGGTCGCGATCGAGGTGATCGCCCGGGCCTCCCGGCCAGGGGGGAGTTGGTCGTGATCGAGACCTGGTTCGAGGGGCTCGAGGCTTGGCTCACGTTATATTGAGATAGGATCAACCCTGCCCATGAACGCGCCCCAGGTGTCTTCGGACATCGGGCGATTGGGTGGATTATGAGCACAACCCAGGCTGAGATGCTGCACCGACCGGATGTGATCAGGTCGGCCATGTGCAGTCGGCGAGCGCCGATACTGGTGCTCGCAGCGGCGGTCTTGTGCCTCGCTCCCTCCCCTGTGTCGACGCAGGAGGCCGTTGGCCCTGCCGCGGAGGCGCTCGCGAATCGGCTTACTTCCCCTGGAAGGGAGCTGACGACGGCGATTCCGTTGCGGTTCGAAGATGACCTTCGCCGCTTCTATCGAGCACGCGACTATGAGCCCATGTGGCTTTCTTCGACGGGCCGTGAGGGCCGACTCGACGAGTTTCTGTCTGCGCTTCGAAATGCTGAGCTGGATGGCCTGAATAGCGAGGAGTACGGGGTTGTGGAGGGGTTGTGGGTCTTCGCTTCACCGGGGGCTCTGTCGCCCACTGCTCGGGCGGAACTCGAGCTCCACTTGAGTGATGGGTTCCTCAGACTCTCCCACGACCTGGCGCGCGGTCGCATCGATCCTCGGAGCTTGTCCGGTGAGTGGTCCAGCGAACGAGAGCCTTTCGATGCGTTCGCGATTCTGACGCAAGCTGCCGACACACGAAATGTCTCGGCTACCTTGGCCCGGATCCGGCCGTCCCACGCCCAATATCTGGGGTTACGTGAGGCACTCGCGTCGTTGCGGGAGGCTGGCGAGTGGGCTCGGGTGCCCGCTGGCGGAACGTTGAAAGCCGGAGACTCTGGTCGTCGCGTGGTTGCGCTACGGGCCCGGCTCGCTCAAAGCGGCGACCTGGCGGACCTGGGCGGCGCGTCGGCTGACCCGGCCCTGTTCGACCCGTGGTTGGAGGGCGCGGTGCGAGACTTCCAACGTCGGCATGGACTCGAACCCGACGGGGTGGTCGGTTCAGAAACACTGAGGGAGCTCAACGTTTCGGCCTCCGAGCGGGCGCGACAAGTGGCCGCGAATATGGAGCGGTGGCGTTGGCTGCCGAATGATCTGGGGGAGCGCCGGGTGATCGTGAACGTGCCCGACTTCTCCGTTACGGTGGAGGGTGCAGACGCGACCTCCCTTCGGTGGCGGGCAGTTGTCGGGCGGTTGGAGCGAGAGACGCCCGCCTTCAGTTCGGCCATCGAATGGTTCTCGATCGCTCCGTTCTGGAACGTTCCGGAGAACCTGGCCAGAAAGGACATCCTACCCAACATCCGGGAAGATTCGCTCTACCTCGATCGCGTTGGTATGACGGTGATCGATATGCGCACGGATGAAGTCGTAGATGAAAGCTCGATCGACTGGGCTACGATCAGTGACGACGACTTCCTTGCCCTCCATCGCCTCCGTCAGAACCCGGGCCCCCTGAACAGTCTCGGCGATCTCAAGATCGCGTTCCCCAACCCATACACGGTGTTCCTGCACGATACGCCTGCACAGAACCTCTTCGACGTTCCTTCGCGTGCCTTCAGCTCTGGGTGCGTGCGGGTGGAGCAGTCCTTCGAGTTGCTCCAGTGGCTGCTGGACGGGGACCCCGAATGGACTCCCGAACGTATCACCGAAGTCATCGAAGGTGGGGAAGAGCGAACCAGCCGCATTCAGGAGCCGGTTCCGATTCACGTGCTGTATCTCACCGCGCTGGTGGAAGACGACGGACGCGTTGGCTTTCGGCCCGATGTGTACGGGCTGGACGAAGCTCTCGAGCAGGCGCTGATGAGCGCCATGAAGGTGGAGAGCGTGATGGCTGAGCCGACGCTCGGAAGCTGCTCCTGAAGCCACCGGCGAAGGATGACTCGAAGAATGGAGAAAGAATGACGCTGGATCGCACATCGATTTCTGGAGACGACTCGCCCCGGTCCTGTTGCCGGGACCGGCGCCACCGGCGCCGGTCCGTGGTCGTCATCTCCATGCTCGCGCCTGTGGCGCTGTTGGCCCTCATACCGATGCCCGCCTCCGTACCCGGCGAGGAGTCGGTGCTTCACGCCGCCGATGTCCCATCGGCGCGCATCGAGGCTATGCGGCCATTTGCAGTACTTGATCCTGAGCTCGCTCCGGTGCGGGCCGATGGCGTGGCTTCCGCTGACGACTTCGAGACGGCGCTTGCTCCGTTTGGGGTCATGCTCGACCAGCAGGCGATCGAGTACGAGGTGATTGCCGTACCCGTCCTTCCTGGAGCCGTTGTCGATCTGAGAGTCACGGGTGCCGACGGACCGATCGGGCATGGGCTTCGGTTTGCGGAAGGAAAACTGCTCGAGACCGCATCGGACGGTTGGACGTGGCAGGCACCCGAAGAGGCGGGAATCTCCGCTCTACGGATCGAGGCGGAAGGGTCGACCGATGCGGTGCACATCAACGTGATGGTGCTGCATCCCCGTGAACACGTCGCCGAGGAGGCACTCCACGGATACCGGATCGGCCGGTATCAGGAGCGCCCGTTGCGCGGCAATCCAGTCTACATCGAGCCCGAGGGCTTCATCGAGGTCCCGGCCGAAGCCGAAGATATCCTGGTCTCTCCGCACTTCACGGTCGGTCAGTTCCTCTCCAAGCAGCCAGGGAGTCCCCGTTTTCTCGCGCTCTCCATGCCGCTGGTGCACAAGCTCGAGGCAGTCCTGGCCGCCGCCAACGCCAGCGGGATCGAGACGCGCACGTTCCATGTCATGTCCGGCTTCCGGACTCCGTGGTACAACGAGGCGATCGGCAACAAGACGATCTATAGCCGTCACCTGTGGGGCGACGCGGCGGACATCTTCGTCGATGTGGATGGCGACCACGACATGGACGACATCAACGGAGACGGGCGAGCCGATGCCGGCGACGCTCGCGTTCTCGCGGACCTGGTGGCGCAGGTCGAGTCATCGGGTCGCCCCGGAATTCTGGCGGGCGGCATCGGGCTCTACCGACGGGCCTCGCATCGGGGCCCCTTCGTGCACGTGGACGCCCGCGGGCAAGCGGCTCGCTGGTAGGCGCGCGGGTGCCGATCAGCCGCTAGGGCCAGATCGTCGCCATCGCCTGCTCATACGCCACCAGGACGGGCGGCTGATCCACGCCTCCTCCTCCGAAGAAGAGTGGTATTCGGTCCGGGTAGGCTGCCAGCAGTCGAGCGTTGGCCTCGGGGCCGTAATCGCGAACGTACATGGCGCCCTGCGCGGGGAGCCCCGGCAGGTCGCCCTGCCAGAGGAAGGGAGGCAGCGCGAGTACGTCGAAGCGATCGGAGTCGAATTGTCGACGACACTCGGGGGTCGGTGGCTCGGTGGGTGCGGACTCCAGCGGGATCGGCGCGGGTGCGGGTGACCCGGTGATGCGCGCGGCCCGCCGAACGCCCGCGTACGTCCAGAGTTCGCAGGGGTCCCGAAGACGGAGCAGGATCTCCGTCGAGTCGCTCGTCATGCCTTCCGCCTCGAGACGACGGCCGATTCGGTCCCACCAGTTCGTGTGCACGAATACCAGGCTCGGCTGGTCAGGAAGCCCCTCGGGCTCCACGAGGCGAATCCGGGCGGTGTCACTCCAGTGGAGTGCCGAAATTCGTGAGCCGAGGAACCACGCAGGGGCGACGAGCCCGAGCACGGCGACCCAGGAGACCGTGGCCCGCGCTCGGCGCATGAGGACGGCGCGGGACCCTTCGGCTTCGTCCCCGGTGCCCACCAGGTCGGCCACGGCGAGCACGGCGAGGAGGATCCATGCAGGCACGGACTCCACGTACATCCGCGGCGCATGGAACCAGTAGACGAAGTTTGCCGGGATCGAGACGAGCGCCCAGACCAGAAGGAAGCGTACGAGCGGGGTGGCCGCCGCCGGCCGAAGTAGCAACCACAGGCTCACCAGCAACAGGGGTGACAGCGGAGACTCCCAGATCTGGAAGCCCAGGAGTGCGAGGTCGCCAGAGGTCGTGCCCAGCGCGCTGCGCAGACCGTACTCGTAACCCCACGGATCCACATGGAAGCCGATCCCGTGTCCGGAGCCGAAGGCGACCATGTACCCAAGCCTGGTCGCCCCACCGAAGACCGCATGGTGGTAGGCCAGGAAGAGCGCGCCCATCGGAGCGCCGCCAGCGATGACAGCGGCGATGCGCGGCAACAAGCCGCCGGCTCGCAGGGTGCTGACCCAGGGCCCGAGGACCAGCACCGTGCCAACGGTCAGGCCGGTCCACGGTCGAGCCGACACCATGAGGGCTCCCGCGACTCCCGCCGCCGCCGCCCAGCCCCACCCGCTGCGCGCTGTCGCCGCATCGCGTGATCGAAGCGACGCGTAAAGCGCGAGGCCTCCAGCCAGCATCGTCGTCGAGTGACTCAGGATCTGGCCGCCGAGCAGGGCTGTGAACGGACTCAGGGCGAGCAGCGCCGAGGCCGCACGTGCCACGAGAACACGCTCTGGAAGCAGGAACTCGAAGGAGCGGGCGAAGAAGGCTGCCGCGATCCCCGCGCATACCGGGCCGACCAGCAAAGGGGCGCCGGCCAGGACTCCCAGCGCGAGCAGAACCAGGTGGCCCGGTGGGTACTGCGACACCCACGTCCCTTCGGACATCAGCGAGTTGATGGCCAACCAGTGCGACGGATCTTCGGTGAGAGCCCCCCCGAGCTGGCCCGCGGCGAGGTAGCGCGCCTGGATCAGCGAAACCATCTCGTCGGGATTCGTCAGCAGCCCTTCATAAACGAATCGCTGCACGAGGAGAGCCAGCGCGAAGGCCGATAGCCCGGCGAACGCGGCCCACGCCACGGGGGCGACGGACTCGATCGCCCGACCAACTCGATCGACCACCCGCCGCAGAGGGTCGTCACCAACAAGGCGAGCGAGTAGTACGCCCACGAGCACCATCCCGAGCGTGCCCCAGACGATGAGCGCGCGCAGCGCTTCTCCGCCGGCCCACATCGTCGACCGATGGAAGCCCTGCTGGAGGTCTCGGACCAACACTTCGCCGGGGAGCAGCACGGCCGCCAACAGCAGGGCGCCCAAAACGCGGGTCGGAGCCAACGGCTTCACTCCTGCGGACACGGCGGAGGGCCGGGGAGGGGTCGAAGGCGACCATAGACGATCTCGGACACCGGCCGCAAGGACGACGCTCGGGTGGAGGGTGGCGCCGGAGATTTTCGTTGGCCCTGAGGGGCTCGGGCCGTAACGTCGTGCGTACTCTGTTTCCGGCCCCAGGCGTCGATCGCCGAGGAGGTCCGATGTTCGAAGGACGCAACATCCTGGCGGCGGCTGGCGTTGCCGTGGCCGCCGCGATCGGTATCAGCTCGATGGCTCAGCGTGACGATGCCGGCCGGATCACCGAGGCAGGTGCCGTCGATGCTTTCGAGGTTCGCGTAGGGGACTGCTTCGACGACACAGCGTTCGATGCGGACCAGATCAGTGAGGTGCCCGGTGTCCCGTGCGCGGACCCGCACGACAACGAGGTCTACGCGCTGTTCGACGTGCAGGGTGAGTGGCCTGGGGACGAGCGCATCGAGGAGTTGGCGTATGCGGGGTGCCTCGAACGCTTCGAGAGCGCGATCGGGAAGAGCTACGAGGACTCGGTGATCGACTACACTGTGATTTATCCGAGCGAAGGGTCGTGGAACGAGTACGATGATCGCGAGGTGATCTGCGTCGGATATCACATGGAGTACGACAAGCTGACCGGCACGGTCATGAGTAGTGGGCTCTAGCCCCGGGAGCGCGAAGATGACGAACCGAATCACTCAACCCACCCACGCCGCGAAAACCGTCGACTACCAGGACGGAGCAGTCGTGAGTCAGGTTGTCTTCCGTAGCGAATCGGGCACGATCACAGCCTTTGCGTTCGCTGAAGGGGAAGGGCTTTCGGAGCATTCCAACCCGAACGACGCGACCGTATTTGCGCTCGAGGGGAGCGTCGATATGACGATCGGGGACGAGGAGAACCGGCTGGAGCAGGGTGACATGCTACACCTGCCCCCCGACGTACCACATGCGCTTCACGGAGGGGAACCCTTCAAGATCATGCTCACGATCCTGAAGCGGACGCAGGATGCCGAGGGGCCTGCAGAGCGCTCTTCCTAGAAGACGCGCTTCGCTTTTCGCGCCAGAACGGCAAAAGGCTCCGCGGCCCATCCGGGCCGCGGAGCCTTTTGCATGGTCGCTGCAGGACTCGAACCTGCGACATCCACGATGTGAACGTGGCGCTCTACCAGCTGAGCTAAGCGACCGTCAGAGACGACGGAGGCCCGGGCTCTACACCCGGACCTCTGCGTTTCCAATACCCCTACGGGGACTCGAACCCCGGTCTCCGCCGTGAGAGGGCGATATCCTAGGCCACTAGACGATAGGGGCGTCGTAGTGCCTCCGTTTTCAGGAGGGCACAAATGTTACCCAAGGCCCATAGACTCCTCAACCCCTCAACGCTTCCGAGTCCTTACGAGTCTTGAACACTACACGGACTACAGTTCGCGCCGCGTCCCCGTGGGTTCGGGTGGCACGCAAATGGTT
>JBDGVS010000002.1:0-25221 GCA_039585535.1 Gemmatimonadota bacterium
ATGATGCGGATAGATCCTGGCTGCGCCCGCCATGCGAGGGTCGTAGGTCGCGCCCTCGAACGAAGTGACTCCCGGAGCGTGTGGCACCGGCAGGGCGAGCGGCTCGAGGTCGATCGGCAAGCGCCCGAGCGCTTCGCTGACCACGGCCTCATTCTCTTCGGGAGCGAAGGTGCACGTCACATAGAGAATCGTGCCGCCCGGCCGGGTCAGCCGCACCGCTCGCTCCAGAAGCGCACGCTGAGCCGAGGTCACGTAGCGCAGGAACGACTCCGACTGATCGGGAGCCTGCCCGCCGCGGCGTCGCAGTGTGCCCTCACCGGAGCACGGTGCGTCGAGAAGAACTCGGTCGAAGAGGGCTCCTTCCGGAAAGGATCGTCCATCACCGGCCACGACAAACACACCCGGGTGTCCGAGCCGGTAGACGTTGCCCAGCAGCCCTCGGATTCGGCTCTCCGAAATTTCGGATGCCACCAGGCAGCCTCGATCCCCCATGAGGTCGGCCATGTGGGTCGTCTTTCCGCCCGGTGCGGAGCACATGTCCAGCACCCGCTCTCCCGGTCGCGGCCCTACTTCCGGTGCAGCTACCCCGGTCGATGCCTGCTGCACATACACGAGGCCAAGCCAGTGCTCGACCGTGCGCGACAGGGGGCACGGACCGTCCTCCACCTGATGGAAGCCGGGAAGTCCCTCGAGAGGTCGGGTTCGAAAGCCCTTCGCGGCCAGGCGGGCGACGACACTCCCCTCCTCCGCTCGACCACCACGCACGCGGAAGACCGTGGGCTCTGGTCGACTCGCGGCGTCCGTGAAGGCCGTCCAGTCGGGTACGATCGACCGATAGCGCTCCAGGTCGACAGACCGGGTGCGATCGGGCCGGCCGCGCCGCCGGCCTCGACGACCGCGCCCTGCCCCCCGTTTAGAAACCGGGGATCCCGTCGTCGATGTCTTCCTCTTCCCGAACCAGCGTCAGGATCGCAGCCTGGGGCACAACCAGATACCGCTCGTCTTCAAAGGTGATCTCGACCGAAGCCCGCCGAAAAAAGATCGCGTAGTCACCGATTCGAGCCTGAAGCGGGACGTAACGAGGCTCACCCATGGATCCACCGATCTTCCACGGCTCCTCATCCAGTTCGGTCGGCGCGGAAACGGCGTTGCCCGGCCCCGTTGCGAGGACCGTCCCACCCTGCACCGCCTGCTTGTCGACGGCAGTGGCCGGCAGATACAGCCCGACCTTCGTCCGATCCTCACCTTCTTCAGGCTGAATCAGAACGCGGTCGCCGACGACGATCAGTCGCTTTCTCGAGTCCGACATATCTGGCTTTCCGGCATGAGAGGGACGAAAAACCTCGCCCTAAACCAGCATGCCCGCCACCGCGGCGGTCAGGAACGAGGCCAACAATCCCGCACCCATCGCACGAAGCCCGAGTCGCGCGAGGTCGGGTCGACGAGACGGAGCGATTTCCCCGATTCCGGCGATCGTCATCGCCACCGACCCGAAGTTGGCAAAGGTCGTGAGCGCGTAGATCCCGATCACAAGAGAACGTGGATCGGCCGAGGCACCCGTCGCGAGCGCTCCAGAGAGTTGGGCGTAGGCGACGAACTCGTTCAGCACGAAGTCCACACCGATCGCGCGGCCGATCAGGCCGGCATCAGCCCACGGGATCCCGAGCATCCAGGCCACCGGAGCCAGCAGCTGGCCGAGCATCCCCTCCAGCGTGAGCCCTTCAAAACCTGCGAGCCCACCGACCCATCCGATCATCCCGTTCAGCATCGACACGAGGGCGATGAACGCGATCAACATGGCGCCCACCACGAGCGCCAGACGAAGTCCCTCTCCGGCGCCGCGGGCCGCCGCGTCGATCACATTCACATCGGTGCGCTCGACGTCCTCGGTGAGGCGACCGATGGTGGCCGGCTCTTCGGTTTCGGGCACGAGAAGCTTCGCCATCACGAGTGCGGCGGGAGCCGACATGATCGAGGCCGCCACCAGATGACCAGCAGCCTCCGGCGCATACGGCATCATCATCGCGGCGTACGCCGCGAGAACGGAGCCGGAAATCGTTGCGAGCCCGGCGGTCATGATCGCCATCAACTCCGACTCGGTCATCCGCTCGATGTACGGCTTCACCACGAGCGGAGACTCCATCATTCCTACGAAGATGTTCGACGCGGTGCAGAGCGTTTCAGCACCCGACGTACCCATCGTTCGCTGCATGACCCACGCCGCGGCACGGACGACCCGTTGCATGATCCCGAGGTGATAGAGCACCGTCATGAGGGATGCGATGAAGATGATGTTCGGGAGAATCCGGAAGGCGAAGAATGCTCCGGTCTGTGCAACGCGATCCGCTGACGTGCTGAATCCACCGGTGGCATCGACCGAACCGACGGCGACCTCGTTCTCCACCAGGTTACCGAATACGAAGCGACTCCCCTGCTCGCCATACCCGAGCACCGCATGGACGACGTGGTTGATGCCGTCGAACGCGGCCACTCCGAGAGGCGTTCGTAGCACAAGCAGCGCGAAGGCGATCTGCAGGCCGATCCCCCATCCGACCAGTCGCCAGGAGATTCGACGACGATCCGTCGACAGCGCCCAGGCGAGTCCCACGAGAAGGGCGAGACCAAGGGCGGCACGCAGGCGTGCTTCGATCACGCGTGACCTGGGGCGATGAGGGGTGGGGCACTCGGATGAGCAGGCAGCGCCATCATACATGGAGTGGCCTGCATCGGGCGAGGGCTCCACATCGTAACCCTGAGCCGCCCTGTGTGTACGCACCAACATGACGATGAAGCAATGGCCAGCCCTCGTACTGGCTCTGGCCGCCGTTGGCTGCCAGGCGTACACCCTGTCGTTCAGGGACAAAGAGCCCCTGGAGCCACTTCCGATCTACGTGGAGTGGTGGGCCGCCACCGAATCGTGCTCCGGTCAGACTTCGGACCTCGGGGCGATCGAGTGGTACACGGCCCTGACGATCGCGACGGACGTGGCCGTGGCTCGCGGCGTGTGGGTGCCGCCTCATGAGATCACCCTCGTGCGAGGCTTCGAAGACGACGAAGTCACCGTGCGTCACGAGATGCTGCACGACCTGCTCGGCGGGGACTCGGACCATTCCGAGCCGGAGTGGGTGGTGTGCGGCTTGATCCCGACGTAGTCGCCTGGCGGGACGCACGTTACACTGGCGCTGAATCCGATAGCGGTTCTTCCATCGTCCTCGAATCCCATGCGCCACTCGCTCCACTTCCTACCCGCGGCGATCAGTCGCCGCTGGCTTCCCGCCGCGCTCACCGCGGCCATTCTGCTCTTCCCGTGCGCTGCGAATGCACAGTCCGTCACGCAGACGAGCAGCTCCGACAGAGGAATGGTGAGTGCGGCTCATCCGCTCGCGACGGATGCGGGCGTGCGGATGCTCGACCTCGGCGGGAACGCAGCCGACGCGGCCGTCGCAGTAGCCTTTGCGATCGCTGTCGTAGAGCCGACGATGAACTCGATCGGCGGGCGCAATCAGATCCTGATCCGAACGCCGGACGGGGCCTTCCATGGGATCGACGGCACGACCCAGGCCCCGTGGGATTACGACTTCGAGACCGCACCCCAGGCATCGTACGGATACGCCGTGATTGGCATTCCAGGGGCGCTCGCGGGCCTGATCCGGCTTCACGAAGAACACGGGTCACTTTCGCTCGCTCAGGTCATGGAACCGGCCATCGAGTACGCGGAGAACGGGTACCGGCTGCTCCCGGGCGACGCGCGCCGTCAGGCAGCTGGGGCCAGCCAGGCGCTCGAGTTCCCGGGGACCGCCCGAGCGTACTACAAAGGAGACGGCTCACCGTATCGCGCCGGAGAAGTATTTCGGCAACCCGACTACGCGGCTACCCTGCGCAAGATCGCAATCGGAGGACACGACGTTTTTTATGAAGGAGAGATCGCTCAGGCGATGGCGTCCGATCTGTCTGCGAATGGGGCGGTAATCGACCTCGACGATCTGAAGCAGTACGAAGCTGAAGACAATCGGATCGTTCGAGGGAGCTACCGGGGCTACGAACTGGTGGGCACGGACGTTCCGGCCGCCGGAGTGCTCTCTATTCAGGCGCTTCACATCATGGAACAGTTCGACCCTTCGTCGATGAGTGAGGCGGAGTGGTTCGCCATCGCGGGTCAGGCGCTGCGAATGGCCCAACGCGAGCTTGGTGTGCTCGGCACCGATTCGGCGGCTGTGCGCGCGACGTCGAAAGACTATGCGGCCACGCTCGCTGCGGAGATCGCGGCACCGGGACGGGCTGCGGCGGGCAACGGGAGCCCACTCCCCCCGCTCGGACCGCGTGACGACCATCAGGGCCACACGACGCATCTGTCGACGGCCGACGCCGATGGAATGTTCGTGTCGCTCACGCAGACCCTCGGCCCGAACATGGGTTCAAAGGTGGTTACGCCCGGGCTGGGCTTCCTCTACGCGTCCACCCTTGGAGGATATCTCGGGACCATGACCGAGCCCGGCATGAGGGCTCGCTCCAACATCAATCCGTTCATGGTGCTCGACGATGGTGAGGTCTTCCTGGTCCTTGGAGCCGCGGGCGGCGGGATGATCCCCCCAGCCGTAGTCCACGCGATCTCCCGTGTCATCGACTTCGGGATGGACCTACCTCAGGCGCTGGCCGAGCCCCGCGTAGCCGGCGGCTTCGGCAGCGCTGCGCTCAATGCTGAGACCACTCCCGGTATCGGATGGAGTGACGAGGAGATGGACGACATGCGCGGGCTGGGGCTGGAGATCAACCCTGTCGCTCGGAGCGGCGCATTCGGCCGGGTTCACGGAATTCAGTACGACGCGGCCACGAAGACGTGGATCGGTGCTGCGGACCCCGACTGGGAGGGCTCCGCGCGCGGACCGACGCCTCAGCGCCGGTAACACCGAACATTACGAAGCGGGAGTTCGACAGCTCCCGCGAAACAGCTCCGGCAAAGTCGCCGTAGGGGCGACCGGATGGCCATGACGCCATCCGGTCGTTTCTGCTTCTGGTGAGGATGGGTGGCTGTGGACTCCTTCGCGCACAATCTCCGATACACAATCCGTAAGCTCCTGCGAGCGCCGATGTTCACGGCGGTAGCAGTTCTGACCCTCGCCGTGGGCATCGGCAGCAACGCCGCGATCTTCAGCGTGGTCAACGGCGTGCTACTCAAGCCCCTTCCATTCGAGGACCCCGAGTCTCTCGTTGGGATCTGGCACACCGCACCGGGCCTCGGCTTCGACGAAGTCAACCAGTCTCCGGCGCTGCACTTCACGTACGCGACCGAGAGCCGGACCTTCGAATCCGTCGGGATGTGGGACAACGGATCCGCCTCGATTACCGGGCTGGACGAGCCCGAACAGGTCGAGGTCATGCGGGTGACCCACCAGACGCTGCCGATGCTCGGCGTTACTCCGCACATCGGACGGTCCTTCACCTCCGAAGAGGACTCCCCCGACGGAGCCCAGACAGCGCTCCTGGGTCACGGCTACTGGCAGGACCGCTTCGGCTCGGATCCGTCCGTGATCGGCCAGACGGTGCTCGTCAACGGCGTCAGTCGTGAGATCATCGGGATCATGCCAGACGACTTCCGATTCCTCCGGTACGACCCGGCCCTCTACCTGCCCTTCCGCTTCGACGAGGGAGAGGTGTTCATGGGCAACTTCAGCTACCAGGCCATCGGGCGTCTCTCGCCCGGTGCCACCGTCGAGCAGGCCAACGCCGACGTGGAGCGCATGGTGCCAATCGCGATCGAGCGTTTCCCGGGAGGCCTGACTCTTGGGATGCTCGAGGAAGCTCGTTTCGCAGGCCTTGTGCGCCCGCTCAAGACCGACGTCGTGGGTGACGTCGGGTCGGTGCTCTGGGTCCTGCTCGGCACGGTGGCCATCATCCTGCTGATCGCCTGCGCGAACGTCGCGAACCTCTTCATCGTTCGTGCCGAGGGTCGCCACAGAGAGATCGCGGTCCGCACTGCCATGGGTGCCGGTCGTCGCCATGTCACGGGCCAGCTGCTCCTGGAGAGCGTCGTCCTGGGAGTCATCGGCGGCATCGCCGGACTCTTGCTCGCCTTTGGCGGGCTCAAGCTCCTCGTGGCCCTCGGGCCTGAGAGCTTGCCCCGTCTTCACGAAATCGGGCTTGACCCGGTCGTCCTGGCCTTCACGTTCTGCCTCTCGATCGGGTCCGGACTGGTATTCGGACTCTTTCCGGCGCTCCAGTACGGACGGCCCAATCTCGCCGGCGCCCTCAAGGAGGGCGGTCGCGGCGGCAGCGCCGGGAAGGAGCGCCACCTTGCCCGAAACGGTCTGGTGGTCGCGCAGATGTCTCTGGCCCTCATCCTGCTCGCGGGATCGGGACTCATGATCCGGAGCTTCCAGGCGTTGAGCGCCGTGGACCCGGGCTTCGATGACCCGGAGTCCGCGCTGACCTTTCGCGTGAGCATCCCGACGGCAGAGGTCGAGGACGCTGCGCAGGTGGCGCTCGTACACCAGGAGATCCTGCGCCAGGTATCCACCATTCCGGGAGTAGCCAGCGCAGCATTTTCCTCGTCCATCACCATGGATGGATGGGACTCGAACGATGCGGTCAACGTGGAGGAGTTTCCGGTAGAGGGCGATCAACTCCCTCCGATTCGTCGATTCAAGTACATCGGAGAGGGATACCATGAGGTCATGGGCAACGAGCTCCTCGCGGGGCGTGCCGTGACATGGGCGGAGATCGAGGACCGCGTACCGGTCGTGATGGTGACTTCGGACTTCGTGACCGACTACTGGGGCACCCCGGCGGCAGCGATCGGGAAGCGGATTTCCCAGTACGTTGGCGACCTCGGCCAGGGGCAGTGGATGGAGATCGTGGGCGTCGTCGGGCCCGTTCAGGACAACGGCATGAGCCAGGCGTCGGTGCCGACAATCTTCTGGCCCCAGGTCGTCCAAAGCCCGGTCAATGACGAAGAGTTCACCTCCCGGTCGATGGCATACGTCGTCCGAGCGGAGGCGGGTGACCCGAACTCCCTCCTGCCACAGGTGCGGGCGGCTGTCTGGGCCGTGAACCCGAGTCTGCCACTCTCCCGGGTGGCGACGCTGGACGAGTTCATCACCGAATCGATGGCCCGCACCTCATTCACGCTGATCATGCTCGCCATCGCCGCCGGGGTCGCCTTGTTCCTGGGGGCCGTCGGTGTGTATGGGGTGATCTCGTACGTCGTGGCTCAACGCACTCGGGAGATCGGCGTGCGCATGGCCTTGGGAGCAGAGCAGTCCGACGTCCGTCGCATGGTCCTGCGCCAGGGTGCGAGTCTGGCAGCTGTGGGTGTGCTCGTCGGCCTCGTCGCGGCAGCAGGCGTCACACGACTCATGGCTTCCCTGCTCTTCGGTGTGCAGCCGATCGACATCCCGACGTTTGCGGGCGTGGCCGTAGCCCTGTCCGCGATCGCGCTCTTCGCGAGCTGGCTGCCAGCCCGTCGCGCATCGACCGTGGACCCTGTCGTCGCACTGCGCTTCGAATAGGACGCAACCTTTTCACTCCGTTCTCGTCTGACATTCCATAGGGCGGAGAATTCACCGAGGGGGGGGACATGTATCAGTTCCGAACGGACGCGCTTTCGATCGCGATGGTCGTTGGCGGCGCGACTCTGGCCGGCGGCGCAACGCTGCTACTCGCCAACGCGGGTTCCGGGGCAGAGGAAGCGAGTGTCTGCTCGCAGGTCGTGACAGCCGAACGACTGCACGACGAGCAGCGGGTGGTGGTGGCGTTGAACGGTGGAGAAGGGTCGATCGTGGTCGCGCCTGCGGTCTCCGTCCAGGCGGATGAATGCTCGTCGGTCGTGCGGGTCGCCGACGTCCAGGTCCATCGCCTCGGGACCGATGCACGGCTCGAGCGGGAAGTCGTCCGCGCCGCGGAGCGCCAGGTACGTGAGGTCGAGAGACTCGTTCGAGCCGAAGAGCGAGCCGTTCGTGCGGTGGAGCGTCGTGTGCGATCGGAAGAGTCCCAGCATCGCGCCCAGGAGCGCCAGGAGCGCGCTGAAGAGCGTGCAGTCCGAGCTCGTGAGCGAGCGCTCCATCGTCAAGAGGAGCGCGGCGGACAGGAGTACGCCTATCAGTACGAGTACGACTTCGACCACGAGGATTTCGACTTCGACTTCGATTTCGACTTTGACTTCGATGGGATGGACTTCGCCTTCGAGATCGACGGCGAGATGATCGAGATCGACATGAGCGGCCTGGAAGGCCTCTCGATAGCCCTCGAGAGTCTCGAGGGACTCGAGGATCTCAACATCCAGATCGAAGGGTTGGACGCCGAGATGGAAGCCGAGATCGAGCAGCGAGTGGAAGAGGCGATGCGGCGGCTCGAGGAAGGATTGGCCAAGGCCAGCGCAGAGCGCCGCGGGGGCAACTGACCCGACCACGGGTGATGGCCCAACTCACGAGGCCCGGACCGTCTGGTCCGGGCCTCGTTTTCGTTCGCAGGCCGGCTCCTCCGCAAGCTCCCGAGCCGCGGGCGGCGACCCGTGTCCCGCATACGCCAGTTGCGAAGGAAGCCCCGGGGGGAACAGCACGGGACGGGGTCCGGTATCCCGGAAGGGTCTCGGACTGCCATCGGCTCCTCCGCGACCGAGGACTCAATCCCCTGATCAGTCACTCTGACGGATCCCCGTGATACTAAAGCCACGCCTCCGCACCGCTGCGCGCCCTGTCGTCCTGGCACTCGTGATCATCGGCACCGCCGGTAGTCAGCCGGTCGCCGCCCAATCCCTAGAGATCACTGCACCCGTCCGACTCGCCGACGTGGAAATCGCGCGCTCGCAGAGCTGTGTGGCGATCCTCTCGCAGGTCGAGATGCTGGACGTCGAGCTCGATCCACTTGCCGAACGCTCGCGGCGGCTGATGGCGATCGCCGAAGCGATCTCCATCGAAGATCGTTCGGTGACCTCCTTTCTGGATCCGAGCGACCCCGTCGAATCGGATGTACAGGCGTGGTTCGCGAGCGATTCGTTGCTCGCCGTGCGCTTCATCGAGTCCGGAGACGAAGCTCTTCACGAGGAGCGTCGGATTGGCCGCGAGTCCGTCACGAGTCGGGTGTTGCGCGCAATGGGAGAGCTGCAGGCCGCCGCCGACTCTGTCTTGGCCGAGAACCAGGACGTCGTGGATGGTGCTGGCCCCTGCGACGGAGCCGTGTTCGTGCGTCCGGCGGTGCTCGAAGCGTGCACGAATGTCGTGAGCGAGCTGTGTGCGGCCGCCCAGGCGCCGCCGAGCCCTGAAATCCCCTTCCTCTTCGCGGAGACGGCAGAGGACATATGGGGACTTCGCGACCTGAGACCGTGGACCGAGCCGGAGGCGCTTCGGCCGGGACCCAACGGACTCGATGGTGGACGGACGATCGGCTTTGCGCGTATCGGAAACGTCGTGGTCACCGCCGCGTTCGCTCCCCTCCTCAAGAGTCGCGAAGAGATCACCCCCGCGGAGCTGTTCGCATTCGAACAGGCAAACCAGGCCCTCGCCCTCACCTTCAACCATCCGGACATCGCGTTCGCTCCCGGCCTGGCTCTCCAGGCTGCGCTACCTGCGGCGCTGGCAGACGAGGATGGCTACATCGTGCACTTCGGCGAGCCCTCGGATCCGGACACGGTGTGGCGCGGAGACGCAGGAACCGGGGCAGCCCTCGAAGCTTCCGTGCCGATGTCGGCGGCCCAGGTGCTTCGACTCCGGGACGGTGAAGGACTCACGCTCACCGCCGTGCTCGATGGCGATCCGGTGTACTCCATCGCGTTGGCCACTGAAAACCAGGCCGCTTCTGTGAGCGCACTGCTCAGCTACATGGCGAGCGGACTAGGCACAGACCTGCTCGAGATCGTTCCACCGAAGGGCTGACCAGCCGCCGAAGCTCGGTCCGGACTCCGTCTGATCCGGGCAGGGCGCGATCAGCGAATCGGCCCGCTGCCTCCCACGCGGTCATCCACCACGAACTTGTCCCGCGCGGGCATCACGACAGCCGGAAGCGACTGCGCGTCCATCACCGCGTCTTCCGGCACGATCTCGTTCATCCACAGGATGTACGCGATCACTCCGTACACCTGGTCCGGAGTAAGAATACCGGGCGTGAGCTGCGGCATCGCCTTGCGGATGTAGTCGTACAGAGTCGTCGCATACGGCCAGTAGTTGCCGACCGCTCGGCCCGCGGGATAGGCGTCCCATTGCTCCGTGTTCACCAGCTGGTCGTTGGGTCCCTCGGTGCCGGTGGCTCCGTGACACGACACGCAGTACAGGGTGTACACCTGTCGGCCCTGTGCCACCGAGCCACTGCCAGCTGGAAGTCCGGCGCCGTCTGGGCGCACGTCGATGTCCCACAGTGCCACACGTGCCTCGTCCGCCGACGCACCAAAGCCGAAACGAGCAGGCGCGTGGGATGCCAACGCCTCGCCGCTGCCCGCTGCCGCGCCCTCGGCCATAATGGCTACGTCACCACCCTCCGACGCCCCACCACACCCGCCAACGACGATGGCGAGCCCGAGGGTCACCCCGCCACGCCTGGCCGACCGGCACCACCGACGGGGGCTCATACGAGCTCTCCGAGCCCAAACGTCACTTCCCCGGTGCGCGCGATCTTCCATGCACGCTGATGGTTCTGGTGATACGAAGTCCGTGGGCCGCGCGCCTCCCAGAGCTGTTGAACGGTGGGCTGCACGTACCCCGTCTCGTCGGTGGCTCGACTCATGAGGAGCGTGTCGCTCCCATTCCACTCGAAGAGGTGCCGGAAGCGAACCGTCGACTTGGGAAGGATGGGTCCCTGCAGCTGGGCATCCACCCAGCTTCGACCGCCATTGGTGCTCACCTCGACCCGGACGATCCGTCCACGCCCGGTCCAGGCGAGGCCACGCATCTCCCACCATCCCTGCTCGGGAAGGACATAGGGATACGACGGGAAGGTGATGACCGACTTCGCGTCCATCATGAGACTGAACTGCCGGACGGTCCCGTCTCCGAGAGGGTCGGTGTACTTGGAGGTCTCGTCGCGAGTGTGCGTGGGCTGATCGGTCACCTCGATCCGGCGCAGCCACTTTACGCTGGTGTTGCCCTCGTACCCCGGGTTGAACAAGCGCAGCGGATACCCCTGCTCCGGCCGGAGACGCTCGCCGTTCTGACCGTAGGCCAGCAGACTATCCTCCATCACCTTGTCGAGCGGGACACTGCGAGACATCACCGCCGCGTCGCCACCCTCGGCCAGAATCCAGCTCGCCCCCGGGCGCACGCCCACTTCTCGCAGGATGGTAGACACAGGAACGCCGGTCCACTCGCTGGTACTCAGGAGCCCGTCGAGTGCCTGAACCGTCACTTCGGTCGGCATGCGATCCTGATTGTAGACACCGCCTCCGTTCCCCGAGCATTCGAGGAACTGAATGCGGGACACCTGAGGGAAGCGCGTCAGGTCCGACATCCGAAAGACCGTGGGGCGGTCAACCATGCCATGAACGAGGAGTTCGTGCTCCCCGTACGTGATGTCCGGGACCCCGCCGTGGTGCCGCTCAAAGTGGAGATCGGCGGGGGTGATCGTGCCCATGAGGTCCGCAAGCGGAGTTCTCGACGACGAGGACAGCGCCTCGGCCCGAAGAAGACGTCGTGGCTGTTCGGCAGGCGCCCGCGAACCGATCCCGGAGACCAGACGGCCCGGAACCCTGGTCGGGTCGGAAGACGCCGACGGGGCTTCCTGAGCCACCAGACGAATCGCGTCCGACTGCGTCTTCACCAGCCCTGCAGCAATCACACCCGACGTCGTGGTGATCCACGCGCGGCGTGAGAGTTTCGACCCTTCCTCTCGTGGCATGCTCGACTTCCTCAAAACGTGAGCCTCTTTCCGGCGCACAACGTGGGAAGTCAGACGCTGAGTGGCCAGAGGTAAGCTGGACGAGCCACCGGTAGAAATGCAGATTCCGCCTCGAAGCTTCCCACGCCGGACCGATCCATGACCCGACCCGCCACACCGCTCTTCTTCGCCCTGGTGACTCTTTCACTCGCGGCTCCGATCCACGGCCAGACGCCCGAATACCCGTCCGAGTTCGACGAGACGATGCCGTTGCATCACGATGGAAAGGGTCTCGGCCCCTTCTCTCGATCGATCACCACGTCGTCTCCCGAGGCTCAGCTGTATTTCGATCAGGGGATCCAGCTGATGTACGCCTTCGATCCGAACGGGGCGGCGCGGTCGTTTCGGGAGGCGTGGAAGCTCGACCCCGACTGCGCCATGTGCTACTTCGGCGAGGCCTGGTCGTGGGGCTCGTACCTGAACGGCCCGATGACTGCCCCGGATGCGCCACGCGCCTACGTGGCGATCCAGAGGGCCCTCGAACTCGCGGACGACCATGCCTCGGATGTCGAGGGGGCCCTCATCGAAGCGATGGCGGTGCGCTATGAGGCCGAGCACGACGCCGAACGCCGCCGGGAACTCGACGAGCGCTGGGCCGAGGCCATCTCCGAGGTCTACGAGGAGTACCCGTCGGATCTCGATGCAGGTTTCCTGGCCGGCGAAGCCCTGATGCTCCTGCAGCCGCGCCGTGGCCGATGGGATCACACGAACCCCGAGGTTCAGGAGATCCATCAGCTGTTGGAGACGGTACTCGCACGGGACATCACCCACCCGGGTGCCTGTCATCTCTACATCCATGCCACCGAGCCGACCGAGGTCCCGGGGAAGGCCGAGGGGTGCGCAGATTATCTGGGTCAGTCGATTCCGGGCGCGAGCCACATCCAGCACATGCCCTCGCATACCTACAACCGGATCGGTCGGTGGGGTGATGCTGTGCGGGCAAACACCGACGCGTGGCATTCTGACATCAAGGCCGAGTACGGCGAGGGCTTCGCCATTTACCCCTCGCACAACCTGCACATGCTCCTCTTTGCGGCGTCGAACGACGGCCAGGGAGCAGTCGCCATCCAGGCAGGAAAGGACTACGCCGTCCTTATGGACGGAGCCAACTTCTACGAGGCTCTGACGCTGTTCCGCTTCGGGCGCTTCCAGGACATCGTCGACCTTCGCGACCCGCCCGAAGGCGCGGTGTTCCGCGGCCTGTGGGACTTCGGAAAGGGGTACGCCCACCTGCGCCTCGGAGACGAGGGCACCGCTCGCTGGTATCTCCACCTGATCGAGACGGCCATCGAGGAAGACCCGGACAACGCGTTCCGGGGGCATACCGCGACGCAACTGTTGGGTGTGGTCGGAGCCATACTGGAGGGGGAGATTCTCCGTGCCAACGGCGACCTCGACCAGGCGATCGAGGTTCTTCAGGCGGGCGGCGAGATCGAAGACGGATTGCGGTACGATGAGCCCGAGCCGCTCAACTTCTCTGTCTACCAGTGGCTTGGAGATGCGCTGCACGAGGCCGGCCGCTACGAAGAGGCCGAAGACGCCTTCCGGCACGAGCTCTACAAGCACCCGCACAACGGATGGTCGCTCTTCGGGCTGGAGCGCGCGCTCCGGGCTCAGGGTAAGGATGCAGAGGCAGACGAGGCAGCGGCCGACTTCCGCGACGCCTGGGCGCGGTCAGACGCGTACATCCGTAGTCCCATCTTCTAGGCTCCCTGGGGCTGGCGACCGCTCCCTTCGCGCAGCCACGTAGAAGCCCCTGCCACCTTCGGGTGCAGGGGCTTCCGCGTTCTTACTCGGCGTCCTGGACCGTGCGTGCTTCCCGATCGTCGGCGGCAGGCGGAGAAGCCGCAGCGACGATACCCGGCTTCCTCGGCCGACTGGCCAGATCCTTGGCCATCACCGTCGCACTTTTGAGCGCTCCATGCCCCAGGAAGGCGAAGACGAAGGTGGCGACGAAATACTTCAGCTCCTGGAACATCCCGCCCATGAGGACACCCGCCTGAGCCTCCTCTGGGCGGAGTTGACGCATGGCCAGCACGTCCAGCGCGAAGATCCCCATGACCCCCACGAGCGTCAGCGCGGTCAGCAGGCAGACGGCTCCGACCGCCCGCAGCGGAAGGAGATGCTTTTGCCACATCGCTGTCCCTGCGATGAGGCCGAGTCCGAGCGTCGGCGTCTGAAGGTATCCGGCGGAGAGGCCGAGAAATCCGTACCGCCACGCCATGTCGGTGGGTCGCATCGGCCAGACCGTAGTGAGCAGATCGATCTTCGCCGTAAGAATCAGAGCAAATCCGAAGAGATACGCACTGGCCGGAATCCAGGGGGAGATGTCGTCCGAGTTCATCGATCTACGTCCCGTCAACAGGGGTCAGAAGCGTCCTATCTAGTCTCAAAAGAAACGGGGCGCGAGCCTTTCGACTCGCACCCCGTCCACCATCAGGGCGACTTCAGATCAGCAGATGTCCGCCAACCGCCGGCGATTTGCGCCGACCATGAGCAAGAGGCCGGTGTTCATGAGGAGGATCGTTCCGGGCTCGGGGACCGAGCGCTGCACCTGCGCTTCTGCGCCAAAGTCCTGTTCGGGACTCCGTGGACCCCACACCACACTACTGGTCGTCGGGCGCAACCTCGAAGGGAATCCAGACACCCAGCTCCCCTTCGAGCACCCCCTGAACGCCCAACACCAGCCCCATTGCGGGCCCGATCCGGGTCGCCGCCTCGGCGCGGTCGAAGCCCTCAACCGTGCTCGGTCCGTCTGAGATGAAGGCATGCGAGATCAGGAGCGTGGCAGCACGGAGCGCCGTCTCACGCTCATCGCTCGACAACGCGGCAGTCGAGGCCTCGGACTCCAGCTGTCGCAGCGCGGCCTCGACCGCGGCGTGGGCGCTCCGGGTCTTCTTGCCAGCGAAGAACGACGAGACGATGCCACCAACGACCAGGACGACCCCGAGCAGCATGACGAATGGTGAGAGGAAGTCTCCTCCCGGGATAACGTCGATCAGCTGCGGCCAAACGAGCAGTACCCCCGCCCCGAGGATCGCACCGAGGCAGCCCACCGGCCCACGACTCTCCGGCAACGGAGTCTCTCGAATCTCGGTTCGTGCCTCTCGAACGATCATCCGATCACGGTCGTTCAGCACCTCGGGGACCACGTCAGCCCACGGATGCGTGCCTCCCCGAATGACCTCGTCGTCGCTCATCGTCCGAGCCTCACATTGCCCTTCCACCAATCAGCTTCCTCTGGGCCAACCGGTCCGAGCGCCCCCCGGATCGATTCGAACAACTCGGACGGCCGATAGACGCGGCCGGAGCGGATGACCACGTACCCGTTCCGCGTATCGGTGATGGTAGTGAGGGGGTCTCCCCGGACCACGAGCAGATCGGCGTACTTCCCGGCTTCGATCGTGCCCAGCCGCTCGTCCACCGAGAGAGCCCGTGCTGCATTGATCGTCCCCGCTCGGAGGGCGGCGGCGTTCGGAATGCCCGCCAGCACCATGGCGTGGAGCTCCCGGTGAGAGCCGAAGCCACTGAAGAACTCCCCCCAGCTCGGATGATCGGTTCCGAGCGTGAGCTGATCTCCACCCCCGGCATCATAGAATGCCTTCACGGTCTGCCGCTTCACGTAGTAGATCCGCTCGAACTGATCGAGCGGCGTCCTTGGAAGTCGCTCTTCGACAACGTTTCGGGCGTACGGCGTGAGAAGGCCCATCTCGTCGGCCCAATAGTCGAAGACGATCGGTTCCCGGTCGGCGAAATAGCCGTATGCGGTCAGTGTGGCATCGAAGTAGGCGCCATGCTCCAGGAAGAGCTCCGTTTGCGCCTGGATCCGACCCGACGTGGCCGCATCGTCCAGGTCCAACGCCTCGAGTGACGCGTATGCGGACTGCGTCCCGGGCAGAGCGTCACCACCCAGGAAGTGCTCGATCCGATCGATCCCCATGAGAATCGCGTCTCGTGGGTTCACACTATTCCGAAAGCCAGAGTCCAGGTGCCCGGTCACGGTCAGCCCGTGCTCGTGTGCGACGTCGATCACGGCCCGCAGCTGTTCCGGACGAATCCCCTTCGCCTTGAAGGCACGAGCCCCGTTCAACGCCCAACTCGTGGCCTCACGACGGATCGAATCCGGAGTCATCGCCTCGTGATCCCACCCTGGCCGAGCCGTGCCCCAGTACGGACCTGACGAGTAGATGCGCGGGCCGGGAATCTCGCCGGCCGCAACGCGCTCCCGACCGAGACGCGCCTCCGCTGGATCGACTTCACCGGCGGGGAAGGTCGAGGTGACACCGTTGGCGAGGAAGATCACCGGATTGACCGTGTACTCGTCGACGCGCCCTTCGCCGAACAGATCGACCGCGTAGTGCGCGTGCAGATCGAATAGTCCCGGCATGACGAAGTGCTCGTCCTCGAGGAGGACGGCCTCAGCTCCGCTGCCCAGCGGCTCAACGGGACCAACCTGCAGGATGGTCCCGTTACGGATGAGGATGCCCGGGTTCGGGCGCGCGGTGTCGGTCGTTGCGTCCCACAGGCGCCCACCGAGAACGACGAGGTCGCCCTCCGTCGGCACGATCTGGGCGGAGACAGCCGGAGCGGAAGCGGCAAACGCCAGCAGGCCAACACCGGCAACTCGTCGAAGAACGCTCGGGGTGGATCGGATTGGTTTCATCGGGCTAAGATTCCTCATCGTCAACGGACGGAGCAAGCCAATGCCTTACTACGAATACCACTGCTCGTCGAATGGCCAGACCCTCGAGGTCCGACATTCGATGGCTGAGCGTCTCTCCACATGGGGTGAGGTCGCCCAGAAGGCCGGTCGCGAGACCGGCGACACACCCCTCGACGCGCCGGTCGATCGTCTCATGAGCACCCCTGTGCCCCTGACCGGATCCGGACCGGAAGCTGGTCCTCAGGGTTGCGGCTCGGGATGCGCCTGCGTGCCACACAACTGACGGACATCAGCGATCTGACCTTCGAGGTCGTCGTCATCGGCGGCGGCCCGGCCGGGTGTGCCGCCGCCTCGCTCCTCGCGCGACGCAGTCACCGCGTCGCACTCGTTGCGCCCCCTGTGCCACCGGCCGGCTCGCTCGCCGAGTCGATCCCTCCTTCGGCTCACAAGATTCTCGACGAACTCGGCTTCCTCGACGCCGTCCGGCAGGCGGGACTCCACCCGAATCGAGGCAACACGGTGTGGTGGGCCGGCGAAGACGCCCGAGTCGAGGCTTTTACCGACGACCGGATCGGTGTGCATACCGACCGCGCCAGGCTGGAGCGGACTCTGACTGCGGCGACCGAGACCGCGGGGGTGCGCGTTTTTTCCTCCACAACCGCACGGGGAGCCCAGGAATCCGAGACCGGATGGACGGTTCAGTGCACAACGGAGGACGGCGCCGAGCTGACGCTGACGGCCGAATGGATCGTGGACGCAACCGGCCGGCACGGCCTCCTCGCTCGCCACGAAGGACGAGTAGCGGATCGAAGCACCACGACACTCGCGCTCATCCGGCGCTGGCGCAGCCCATCTGGCTGGCCAGCCGAGGTACGTGGGCACACGCTCGTCGAGAGCTACCCGAATGGCTGGGCATGGTCGGTCCCACTGTCCGACGAAGTGCGCTGCTTCACCGCCATGGTCGACCAGCGCGACGCGGACCTCGCGGGGCTCGACGTAGCGGACATGCTCTCACGAGAACTCGGTCGGACCCGGCACATCGCCGGGCTTCTGACGGACGCTGAGCCCGAGGGAGACGCCTGGGCCTGCCCGGCGTCCCTCTATACAGCGGAACGCTTCGCACGACCGGGCCTCGTTCTGGCCGGGGACGCGGGGTCATTCATAGACCCGCTGTCGTCTTTTGGCGTCAAGAAGGCGCTCTCGTCCGGTTGGCTGGCCGGCATCGTCGTACACACGGCGCTCTCCGATCCGAGCATGACCGCGACCGCGGTCGATTTCTTCGACGCACGCGAGCGCGAAGTGTACCGCAGCTATCGCTCGGCCTCGGCCGAGTTCTTCGAGAGTACGGCCGCCGCACACGAGACCCGGTACTGGACAGAGCGGGCGGCGGCGGCCCGCGCCGCGGCGGCCGCATCGGAGAGTGAGACCGTCGACTTCGGAGACCCACTGGAGCCGCCGCTTCCAGAGGCGGAGATTCGGGCAGCCTTCAACACGATCCGTGACCGCGATCCGCTCGTCGCCGTGCCGGGCATCTCTCTCCGAGCCATCGAGCGTCCGGGGGTCGAGGGCCATCGACTCGTCATGCGCCCGCACCTGGCCAGCGATCGCGTCCCCGGCGGTATGAGATACGTGCGGGACGTAGATCTCTCCGCTCTCGTCGAAGCCGCGCCACGACACGAACAGGTCCCCGACGGGTGGGCCGCGTACAACGGGATGGCCCCGGCCGTCACACTCCCGGACTACCTGACCGCACTCGCCACGGCCTTTGCCGCAGGATTTCTGGAACACGGGGAGCCCGGGACGCAGGGCTGACCCGGCCGAAGTGCGCACGGAATCGCTGCGCCAGGGCCCTCAAGTCCGAAGCCGCTGGTCGCACAGACTCTGGCGGATCGTCCCCCGGAATCGCAGGATGTGAGGCACCTGGTTTCCCCACAGCCGCCTGGAGCCGATGGCGTCACACGCGCGCTTCCCACTTATGGTTGCCGGAACGGCAACCTTGGGCGTCCTCCTCGCCTGGAGCCCCCTCCCGCAGACGGCGGCTTCTCCTGTGGCCCTGCCAGAGGATGGCTTCGTCATCACGAACCAGAAGGTCATCGACCGCTGTTCACGCTGTCACGAGGTCGATGAGGCGGGGCGCATGTCGCGCATTTCCTACCTCCGGAAGACCCCGGAAGGCTGGCAGACCTCGATCCGACGGATGATGGCGCTACACGGTGCCCGTCTGAATCAGGCCGACGCACGTGAGATCGTGCGCTATCTCGCGGACGAACAGGGGTTGGCGCCAGAGGAGATGGAGCCCGGCCGGTTCGAGGTCGAGCGCAGATTTCTCGATCACGACTGGGAAGGCGAATCGGACGTCGAGTACACGTGCATTCAGTGTCACTCGATGGGTAGGGTCATGACGCAGCGCCGGGCACAGGACGAGTGGGGTCTTCTGATCGCCACGCACCGGTCGCTCTATCCTCTCTCCGACTTCCAGGCGTTCCGTTACGGCGGCCCTGCATCGGAGCAGGACGACCCACGACACCCGATGCAGCGGGCGATCTCGTACCTCTCCGAAGTCTTCCCTCTCGAGACGCCGGAGTGGTCCGCCTGGTCGGCCACGAAGCGTTCGCCGCGACTCGCGGGAAGCTGGACGCTGAGCGGGTACGAGGTGGGCAAGGGTCCCATCTACGGAACGGTCTCCATCTCCGCCAATCCGGACGATCCGGATGCCTTCACGAGCACCGCCTCGTACGTCTACGCCGAGACCGGCGAGCGTGTAACGCGCTCCGGTGAGTCCATGGTATACACCGGGTATCAGTGGCGCGGCCGCTCGAACCCCGGACAGTCCGACGAGCTCCGAGAGGTCCTGCTCGTTGAGCGCGACCAGCAGGAGATGTCCGGACGCTGGTTCAGCGGCGACTACGACGAAGTCGGCCCCGACGTGACCCTCCGGCGTGCCTCCGGCACGCTCGTATCAGGCGTCTATCCACAGGCTGTCCAGCAAGGTGCATCGACTGAGGTGCGCGTCTTCGGAGCAGGACTCTCGGAGTCCGCGGATCTCGACTTCGGTGCGGGTGTCTCGGTCTCGTCTGTCGAGCGCGACGGTGACGACGCGCTCCGTGTCCGTCTGGAGATCGCGCCCGATGCGGATCTCGGACGCAGAGACCTCTTTGCCGGCGGATCTCTCAAGGAGGGTGCTGTGGTCATCCACGACGGTGTCGACCGAATCGAAGTGACCCCGGCTACGGGCATGGCTCGCACGGGTGGTGCCAGCTTCCCGAAGGGATATCAGACCTTCGATGCGATCGGATGGAACGACGGACCGGACGGGGCGTCCAACACGGACGATGACCTGGAGCTCGGTCGCGTCGACGTTGCATGGCGCATCGAAGAGTACGCCGCGACGTACGGAGACGACGACGTCGACTTCGTCGGTTCGATCATGCAGAACGGCACGTTCGACCCGGCAGCCGACGGTCCGAATCCGAATCGTTCGGGGAACCGAAACAACATCGGGGACGTGTGGGTCGTTGCGACGCACGCTTCGACCGCTGGCCAGAACATCACGGCCCGTGCTCACCTGGTGGTCGCGCCCCCGCTCTATATGCGCTGGGAGCCATGGCGGGTGGTCGAGGAAGACGGCCGGCCGGTGGGAGACGACCGATGACGCCTCCCGTGGCCATTGGCGCACCCGACACGACAGAATCAGGCCCGGTGCTGGCGCTTCGTGACTTCCACCCCTTCGAAGCCTTCGGCGCCCGCTTCCTCTATATGGTCCCATCGGCCGGGATCTTCCGGATGGACGAAGCCGGGTGCGCGATCCTCGACGCGCTGGGCCATGGCCCGGTCGATCAGGACACACTCGTCGCAGACCTCGGTGACCGATTCGATGTCGATCGGATCCTCGGAACGATCGCCGAGCTGTCGGAGATTCGCGCCATCGGTGCACCGGACGCGCCGAGGGAGGAGGCCCCGAACGATCTGCCTCCAGAAGATTTCCCGCTCAACACGATGGTCCTGAACGTCACCAACAAGTGCAATCTGGCCTGCACCTACTGCTACGAATACGGCGACGACAAGATCGTCGACACGCAGTATGGAAAGCAGCCCAAATTCATGAGTGACGAGACGGCCGAAGAAAGCATCGACTTCCTGCTCGAACAGTCACGAGATCAGCCGAGGGCACATTGCACGTTCTTCGGCGGCGAGACGCTTCTGAATTTCCACGTGCTTCAGAAGGCGGTCGCGTACGGCCGTCGGCGAGCAGCGGAAAAGGGGAAGCTGCTCACCTTCAGCCTCACGACGAACGCCACATTGCTCAAGCCGGAGATCATCCGCTGGCTGGCTGACAACGACATCGGCGTCACGGTCTCGATCGATGGTCCCAAGCCGGTCCAGGATGGGCTTCGAGTCTTCCACAACGGCAAGGGCACCTATGACGTCGTCCTTCCGAAGATCAAAGAACTGCTGGCGACGCACCGCTCCCGCCCGATCGGGGCCCGTGTAACGCTCACACAGAAGCACCTGAACGTGATCGAGATCTACCGGCACCTCACCGACGAGGTCGGCTTCTTCGAGGTCGGGCTCGCTCCCGTAACGACACAGGAGCATCGGGACTACGCGATCACGCCCGATTCGAAGGATCACATGATCGAGCAGTTCGAGGAGCTGGCGCAGGAGTGGCTGGATCACGCCATCCGCGACGAGCACCACGGCTTCACGAACGTGACCGACACGATCGAGGAGATCCACAAGGGCGTGAGCAAGGCGTACGGCTGTGGTGCCGGCCTCGGCCTGATGGGCGTCGCCACGGACGGAGAGGTCGCCCTCTGCCACCGTTTTGCGGGATCAACCGAGCATACGATCGGGTCGGTGACAGAAGGGGTGGATCGAGAAAAGCAGGAGAAGTTCCTGGTCGATCATCACATCGCCGAAAAGACAGACTGTCATACATGCTGGGCCCGCCCCATTTGCTCGGGCGGATGCTACCACGAGGCTCACGTGCAATACGGCGATTCGTCACATGCAAATCTGCACTACTGCACCTGGGTCCGGAGTTGGACCCACACCTGCCTGGAGATCTACGGAGCTCTGGCGGAGAAGAACCCGAAATTTCTGGAGCGCTTCGACGCCTGACGTCGGAGTATCACCCGCAGTCGCTATCAGGAGGCGGCAGGGATGAAACACCTCAAGCCGATCAATCAGAAGGCCAGCCGCATCGAGGCGTACGTCGCACATGAGGCCGCGAAGGCCGATGCTGACGAGATGGACGTCGTCGGCCTGCGTACTCCGCCGCACGAACAAGAAGGCCCCCACTATCCGATGGGCTGCTCGCTGCAGTTCTCGCCTGGCTGGGAAGTCGACAACCGTGGTGGGACCGCCGGACTGTGTCAGCCGATCGAGCGAGACATCTTCGATTGCCACATCTCGTGCTTCTGGCCCGCACACGTTCCGGATCAGCTGAATCATTCGCCGGACTGGACCGGGCAGTGCGCGTCGGCGCAAAAAGACTGGCGTAAACTGGATCTGATCTTCCCCTAGGCCGGGGAGCCACTCCACGCCGGATCAGCAACCCAGATTCCCAAAGTCGACCGCCCCATGCGAACCACCCTCACCCGTTTGGCAGGCCTTGCGCTCGCGCTCGGAGCCACGACGACGAACGCGTCTGCGCAGACCGCGACGTGGTACATCTCGACGTACACCGACGAGATGCTCGTCTGGGACGAAGCGTCCGAGGAAGTGATCGACCGGATCAAGATGAACCGGATCATTCCCGACGACGTGCAACTCAACGAGTCCAAAACGCGGCTGTACGTGGGAGACGCGTCGGCTGAGCATATCCAGATCGTGGATATCGCGAGCCGCGAGGTCATCGACGAAATCACCCTCTCCGAGGGCGACGTCACCGTTCGCATCAATGGCTTCGCGCCTCACCCCTCCGACCGGAAAGCGGTCATTTTCGCCCGGCGACACACGAAGCTCCAGGATCGCTACGTCGTCGACGAGCCCTTCATCGTCGAATACGACATGGCGACGAAGCAGGTCACGGATACGATCCCATGGCCCGACGGTGAGCCTCGCGACAACGTCGGCTTTCGGTATTCGCCAGACGGTGAGACGCTCTACTTCTATACGAACGACATCATTGCCGTGGATGCGGACACCTACGAAGAAGTGGATCGCTGGGAAATCTCTCAACCGCTCGAACCCGGACTCGGTCGCCCAGGCTTCAACACCGCGTCGATGACGTACGATGAACCGGGCGTGGCCACATCTCTCTTCCGGATGCGTGACCCGGTGCACAACCGGCCGTTGATCGGGATCGCGAAGGTCCGTCTCTCGGAGAAAGAGATCGACTTCTTCACCGTCGGTCCGGCCGAGCCGATTCGCGGCTTTGCGCTCGCGCCGGGAGGTGAGAAGGCCTACGCCCTCTACTCCACCATCGAAGCGTACGAGTTCTGGGAGTTCGATCTCGTCGAGCAGACGCTCTCGCGTCGGGTGCCCTTCGCGGGACGGCCGCGAATGGGCCTGGATATCAGCGCTGACGGAACCAAGCTCTATGTACACGTGGCCGGCAACACGATCGACGTGTACGACGCGGAGACGTTCTCGCTGCTGCGCACCGTGGAATTCGACGAGGATATGACGCTCGGAAACGTGGCGATCATCCCGGAGAATCAGTAGCGCACTTCTCCGGTCCCCGATGACCACGACGTGCCCGGCCTCCCAATGAGACTGCTCGACCCGCACTTTCGTCGCGCCCTCGCCTACGTGCGTCCCTATGCGGGCGCTCTGGTGCCGGTCGTGCTCGTCTCGCTGGCCTCGACCGCGCTCTCGCTGGTACTTCCGTACCTGTCGAAGATCCTGATCGACGACGCGATTCTGCCGGGAGACTTCTCCCTGCTGCTCCGCCTCGTGGGCCTCTTCATTGCGATCCCACTCGTTTCGTTCGGCCTGAATGTCTTCAGCGGCATGCGCTACACTCGCGTCTCTGCGGATATTCTGTTCGACATGAGACTGGAGCTGTATCGACATCTCCAGCGTCTCTCGCCTCGCTTCTACGCCCGCACCCCGCTCGGGGACATTGTCTCGCGGATCAATGGCGATATCGGTGAGATCCAACGGGTGGTGTCGGAAGCCGCGCTCTCCTGGTTCGGACAGGTCGTCGCACTGATCGGCACGGTCGGCCTCCTGCTGGCACTGGACTGGCAACTGTTCCTGGTCAGCCTTCTGGTCATGCCCCCGTCCCTGTGGGCGCTCATCCGGTACCGAAAGCAACTCGAGGATCGGGTCACGGTGCTTCGCCAGCGCAGCGCCGACATCGGCTCCTTCCTGATCGAAACGCTGCAGGGGATGCGCACCGTCGTGGGGTCGAACGCGCAGGGGCGAGAGGTGGACCGCTTCCGCACCCGCAACGACTCGTTCATCGAGGCGCTCCTCTCGATGCGCCTCTTCACGTATCTCGCGGGCGGACTCCCCGGGCTCCTCCTGACTACGGGGACGGCGCTCGTCTTTCTCTACGGGGGCTACCGCGTCATCGAAGGGATGATGACCCTCGGGACACTCGTGGCGTTCATGGCCTACCAGGCCCGACTCATGGGTCCGGTACAGGGACTCATGGGGATCTACACCAACCTCGCGACTGCACGAGCCTCTCTGGTCCGGGTTCACGATATCCTGGATACGGCGCCCGATGTGTTGGAGAGCTCGGCACCGACGCCTCTCGGAGAGTGCCGAGGCGCACTCCGTCTGGAAGGGGTTCGATTCGGCTTCGGGCGAGGCACGGTGGGGCTCGATGCAATCGATCTCGACATCCCGGCCGGTCAGGTGGTGGCGATCGTCGGCGCCAGCGGGAGCGGGAAGTCCACGATCGCCGACCTCCTCTCCCGACAACTGGATCCGGACGAGGGGAGCGTACTCCTCGACGGACTCGACATGCGGACCCTTTCGCTGGAGGACGTCCGACGTGCGGTCAGCGTCGTAGAGCAGGACCCGTTCATCTTCCACGCCAGCGTCGCCGACAACGTCCGGTATGCTCGCCCCAGTGCCACCGTCACGGAGGTGGCCGACGCGATCGACGCGGCGGGCCTCTCCGAGCTCGTGCTCGGTATGCCGGAGGGGACGGACACCGTGGTGGGCGAGCGCGGCCGCCAGTTCTCCGCAGGCGAACGGCAGCGCCTCGCGATCGCTCGCGCTTTCCTGGCAGATCCGGCGGTGGTCGTCATGGACGAGGCCACGGGTGCGCTCGACCCGTCGTCGGAGGCAGCGGTCCTGGAGGGGTACGACCGGGTCATGAAGGGGCGCACCACGATACTCATCACCCATCGGCTCGACCTCGCCCGCCAGGCAGAGCGCGTGATCGTCGTGAAGAATGGCCGGATCGAAGAGGACGGCCCGCCGGAGCTGCTCGAACGCGAGGGGCGCGCATTCCGGAATCTCTTCCTCGATGTCCTCGCCGGATGAACGCCGAGCCGGTCGGAGGCCCGATCGGGCGGACCTTGGTCAGCGTCGCGATCGTGGACAGCGGCGTACACACGCCACACCCTCACCTGCCGGACGTCGCCGGTGGCGTTGCTCTGCTCCCAGACGGGAGCGCGTCGGAGGATTTCGTCGACCGACTGGGTCATGGGACCGCCACCGCCGCCGCCGTTCACGAGAAAGCTCCGGATGCTCAGCTCTTCGCGGTAAAGGTCTTCGAGCGAGAGCTTGCGACCACC
>JBDGVS010000003.1:0-23954 GCA_039585535.1 Gemmatimonadota bacterium
GCGACTTGAGCAGCCACAGCGCAATCATTCGATCAGTACCGATACCGCGGTGCAGAGGCGAATCGGTATCGCCATACATGTCGCACACATATTCGCGGACAACCGCTCCCAGACGACTGATGTTCAGGTGTGCGTTCCGCGACTGGAGTGGGTCGAAGGTCCAGAACATCTTCTCCACCCCCCGGGACAGCACGTCTTCCCGTTGGTACGCCTTGAGACGACCCCCCAGGCCGCCGTCACGCTGCTCAGGACGCACCGCGAGCATGTCGGACCAATGCACGACTTCTCCGTCGCGCTGCCCAGTGAGTCCGAATACGAACCCCACGAGGTCACCATGCGCATCGTATGCGCCAGCAGACACACCGCCGAGCAGCTGTCCCACCTTCAGAATCGCGGGTGACACACGCTCCGAAAACCCGTGCCCCCATGTGTCTTCCTGGAGCGCTACGCAGGCGTGGTACTCCTCGATCTTGGCAAACGGGCGGATCGTGAGTCCGCTCATGACCCGCCCTTCGAACCCACGGCGGAGTCGAGTCGCTGTCGAAGACTCGTGTACGTACCCGAATCCAGAAGGTCGAGGGCCGGCAGGCCGGTGAGCTCGTGCACCAACGCGACCCCTGCCAGAGTATTGGCGGTCGGGCCGGCTACCAGATCGAAGGTTCGCTCCCAGGCGGTCTGGATTCCTACGACCGCATAAGGGTCCGACGCTGACAAAATGGTGTAGGCGACGTTCGAGCCGAGCATGTCCACGAGAGTCCCCCCGTTATACGGCTCGAGGGGAGACGCCCCCGCCTCCACCACCGCGACCGTCGCGCCAGTCGCTGTGATCCGCGGCAGGAGCCCAGCCATCGCAGCCCGGTACTCATCCGGAGACACGACCGTGGTCGGAAGCCCGGCGTCGACGAAGTCGAACAGATAATCCGCTCCGGCATCACCGAACGACATCGTGTCACGCCACCGGCCGGCCCCCGTGAGCTTGGCTCCGACAACGGTGTGCCCGAGCGTCTTGAGCTGCTGAACCGCAACGCGGCCGGCCAGAGTCTTTCCGGCGGACATAGACGTTCCGACAATCAGGACGACGGGCGTATCGAAGGGAACATCCGGGGGATCGGGGACGAAGTCGCTCATCCGGGCCGGCACGCCGTCGCGCAAAACGTGTCCCCGGTATCGCAGCGGCAACGGGGAGGCCCCGAAGCGAGACATTGACGTCACGGCACCGAAACACCCACCGCCCGTCATGAGGTGCATTTCTCCGTCCGGGCCGATGTCCTCGAACGAGCCGACGGCCTCGAGAGTCGCAAACCTGCGAGCGAACGCGCCGACAAGCAGGTCACCGGCCATCGGACTGTATCCTCGTCCGTTGGCCAGCTCGAAGATCTCCCCGACACCCTTTCTGGGCAGGACCTCCGCCAGGACGTAGTCGCCCGCCTTCCACGTATTCCGCTCTGCTTGCTCAAACAGGAACGGCCACGGAGGAAGATCCGCGATACGAGTAACCGACCCGTACATGACCTGAGTCACCCTCCGACTCCTTTGCCCGCCTTCACTCCTGTCCTCCCGGAGGCGAAAGCATGAGTCGCGCGAGCAGCGCACATCGATCGAGGGATGGGTCGATGACGATATGCTCGTGATCCGCATGAGCGCCGTCGCCCACGCAACCGAGGCCGTCGAGCGTCGCCGTGTAGAGGCTCGTGGTGTTCCCGTCCGAGCCGCCGCCGGCCATGGCCTCTTCGAGGTTGAAACCGAGCTCGTCGCCTAGACCCCGAGCCGTCTCCCAGAGGACACGATTGCGAGGGGTACGTTCGAGCGGGGCCACGCCGACATCGCCTTCGATCTCCAGACTCACGCCCGGCGTGACAGGCCGGATCGCACGAACTGCCTCCTCGACGCGCCGCCCGTGTTCCATGGTCGCAACCCGGACATCCACACTGGCGCGAGCCTCTGCGGCAATGACATTCCGGCGCGTCCCGCCGTCGATGACTCCCACATTGACTGTCGTGCCCTCCGCCGGGTCGTTGAGTTCATTAAGAGCGTGAATCACGTGTGCCAGCTCCACGATCGCGCTCGCTCCGGCTCCCGGATCGAGACCAGCGTGTGCCGCCCGGCCCTTCACCACGATCTCGAACTTTCCCAAACCCTTTCGGGCCGTCTTGATCAGGCCGGTCAGGCCTAGTCCGGGTTCCAGCACGAACGCCCGACTGGCCTGACGGGCGAGACGCCTGACGTGCTTCTTCGAGTCGGGGCTCCCGACCTCCTCGTCGGAATTCACGAAGATCACGGGTGCGACCTCGAGATCCTGGCCCATATCCCGGAGCGTCCGCAGCGCGAAGACGATCTGAGTGAGCCCGCCCTTCATGTCGAGAGTGCCCGGGCCGTGGAGCCGCCCGTCATCCACATGAATGGGCATTCGCTCGAGCGTCTCCAGCGGCCAGACCGTGTCGGAGTGGCCGATGAGGAGCTGCGTCGGAACCCCTTTGCTTCTTCTACGCGGTGCTGCAAGAAGGTGATTCCCGCTCACCTTTCCGGGGATGATTCGGATTTCGAAACCAAGGTCTTCGAGCACCGGACCCAGAATCGCGTGCACATCCGTCTGCGTGTCGGGGTGGTCCGTAGGAGATTCCACCGAGCAGAGGCTCGTGAGGAAGTCGACGAACTCGTCCCCATACGCGTGCACACGCTCGAGCGTCTCGCGGGCCGTGTCGTGCGATTCGTTTGTTACGCTCATCTCAGCGGGACCATCCAGTGTGGAATGGGAACGCGTAGGTCTTCGAAATCTCCGCGTACCGACCCGGAGCTACGTAGGAGAGAAGCGGGGCGTTGAAGACGAGATCTTCGTCGTCGGTGTCTTCCCGGCGAACTGAATCCTCCGCTACGAGGGCCGCGACCACCCGCCCGGTTATCAGACTGTTCTCGCCGAAGTCATCGATGATTCGACCCGTCTCACACTCGAGATGGAGGTAGGCGTCCGCGAGAAGCACCCCGTCCACCACAGTGGCCGGCCTTGTCTCGAGCAGAGCCAGCGAGGGCTTCGAGTCACCCTCGCAGCGCGGGGCCGCGGCCAGGCTGGCGAGAAGGACCTGTGACGGCCTCGGGTAACTGACCGTGAAGACACCCTCCCTCTGAGCATTCACGTACGTCCCGTGTCGCGGAGAACAGACGAAGCCGAAGTGATTCTCCCAGCTCATCGGCATGGCCATGTGCTTCGGCGCGAGATCGTACGATCCGTCCAGCTCCTTGCTGCCAACGACCACCAGAGGGAAGGCCTGATGGAATCGATCCCAGACCGGGTGCTCAACACCGAGACTGATCAGGGTGTTCGTGTCCGCTCGCTCATCACTCACTCGTAGTACCCCGCGCGCTGATAACTCTCGTCCAAGATTTCTACTGGGTGGACCACGCCCCCGCGTTCCCCTTCAAGGCGAAGCCCCGCCCCAATCTGCATCATACATCCAGGGTTCGGAGTACACGCCACGTCCGCTCCGACAGCACGTACGGCCGCGACCTTGTCTCCTCCGATCCTACCGCCGAGGTCCGGGTGCGTCATCCCGTAGATGCCCGCCCCCCCGCAGCACTCGTCGGCGTTCTGCACCACGCGCACATCGACGCCCTGAATTGCGGCGAGTACGGAGAGGGGCGGTTCGGCGAGTCCCTGTGCATGCTGGAGGTGGCACGGATGGTCGTACGCCACGCTGCACGGCACCGCTGCTCCCGTTCGTGGCCCGGCATCGACGAGCAGCTCGGTCACATCGCGTACCGACTCGGCGAAGCGTCGGGCGCGATCGACGAACGAATCATCCTCCTCGAAGAGGGTGCCGTAATCCTTCATCGCTGCCCCACACCCCGCGGCATTCACCGCAACGAAGTGGACTCCCGCCCGCTCGAAGGCCTCGATGTTGCGGCGTGCCAGACGCCGAGCACCCGACAGGTCGCCGCCGTGTGCGTGCAAGGCGCCGCAGCATTCCTGCCCTCCGACGGACGTGATCGAATAGCCGTTCGCAAGGAGTGTCCGTTCGGTCGCCTGGTTGATACGTCCGAAGAGTCCGTCCTGAACACAGCCGGCCAGCACACCGACCGTACCTCGCGGCTGCTCGTCCGAAGCGCTCGAGTCTTCCTCGGGGCCACCCTCCGCAGGCCCAATGGAACGCCCGTCAGAAGCTCCGTCTGTCGAGGTCGACGATCCTCGGATCGACTTCATTCCGTCCGTCGTTGCAGCGAGCATCGCCAGTCCAAGACGACCATTCGTCAGCCCCCCCCACGGCGGAACGATTCGAGCTCCGAGCGAAGCGAGGCCCGTCCCGCGCACCACCCTCCCCAGCGCAAAAAACGTGCGTCGGACAGCTCGGGACCCCATGACCGCGAGCAGTGTTCGGGTCAGTAGCGCGGGCGGGCGCGCCTCGGTAGCCGTATCCCGAGCCAGCTCCAACAGCGTCCCGTACTCGACGCCTGAGGGGCAGACCGGTTCGCACGCTCGGCACCCCAGACATCGATCGATGTGCGTCTGAAACGCGTCAGAAGCGGGATCGAGACGTCCCTCCACCACCGCCTGCATCAGGTGGAGTCGACCGCGCGGCGAGTCGTTCTCGTCGCCGAGGCGGTTGTACGTCGGACACGCGGGGAGACAGAAGCCACAATGCACGCACGGGAGCAAGCGCTCGCTCTGCGCAGCCAGTCCAGTCGCCAAAGCCGCTTTCGAGTTCATCGGCGGGCGGGCCAGAAGGCCCCCTCGGGATCGAAGGCGTCTTGAAGTCCCGCGATGAGCCTCGCCTCGTCGGAGGAAGGCCGTGATCCGTAGCGTCGCAACTCAGGAACGGGGGCGCGGGCCACCCGCAGAGCTCCTCCGAGCCGCTCCGTCGCATCCGTCAGGGCGCTCAACGCCGGTGCTGTCACACCGGCCAGGCCGACGCGAGCGAAGCCGCCGTAACTGTCGATCGCAAACTCGATCGGCTCCACGGCCTCCAACGCACTCCAGAGTCGGCGAAGCCGTGACGGCAACACGGAGACCTCCACACATACAGGGCTCTTCGAGCCACGATCGCTCACATCACTCAGAAGGGCGCCCCTGTCCGCCGGCGCGATCCTGTCCAGCGGCGTCCCGAGATGGGCCTCAAGCGTACGTTGATCCGCGTCGACCGTCACGGGAGCTCCGTGGAGACGCACCAACATTCGGGCCTCGGCACCGACCGCCGCCGCCTGGGAGGCCGCCCCGGTCACAACGCACGAGACCGGGAGCACCGGTGCCGTCCCCACTCGCAAGGCTGCGTCGAACAGCTCATCCACGGTAGACGCCGAAAGCGAGAGGACTCGATCCTCGGCGGGCTCGGGAAAAGCCCGGATCGTGACCGACGTGATCACCGAAAGCGAACCACAACTCCCCGTCATCGGCTTCAGCAGGTCGAAGCCGGCCACGTTCTTCACCACACGTCCGCCAAGGCGCAGAATCCGGCCATCCCCAGTTACCACGGTCATGCCGAGCACATGATTTCGAAGCTCGCCGTACCCCATCCAGAGAGGGCCGTGAGCCGCATCTGCGGCGAGGCCGCCGAGTGAACGAGCAAGAATCTGCGGCGGATCGAAGGGCGCCCATTGGTGGTTCTCACGCAAAGCCGCATCCACCACCGACATCGGCGTACCGGCTCCAGCCGTGACCGTCAGATCCGCCGCTTCGTAGATCTCGATACCCGAGAGGCGGTCGGTGCAGAGCACGACCCATCGCGGATGATCTCGAGCCTCGCATGAGAGAGAGACATGGCGTCCGCTGCAGGCCGGCAAGACGCCGACGCCTTCCGCGCTCGCCCATCGGAGAAGCTCGGCGACCTCCTCCACCGAATCCGGCTGGACCACGAACTCAGGGTCACCGATAGGCGAATCGGCGACCGCTTCGCTGAGGCCTCCATGTTCGGACGCGGACGAGGTGCGCCCCGCTGGAAGTACGGTCGTGATCGGATCGACCTCACTCACGATGCTTCCTCGACTTCCGGTATCACCTTGCCGGGGTTGAAGAGACCCTGATGGTCGAAGACTGCGCGCACACGACGGAGCATGTCGAGTTCGACTTCGTTGTGGACCAGATCCATGTAGGCGCGCTTGTCCACGCCAACTCCGTGCTCTCCAGTGATCGTCCCGCCCACCGAGACGCACAGCTTCATGATCTCTCGTGACGCTCGTTCAACGCGGTCGAGCTCATCTGGGTCGTTGCGGTCGAACAGGAGATTGGGATGGAGGTTTCCGTCTCCGGCGTGGAACACGTTTGCGATCTTGAGTTCGTATTCTTCGCCGATCGCGGTAATGCGAGCGAGAACCTCCGGTAGGCGAGTGCGCGGGACGGTGGCGTCCTGAACCAGAAGGTCCGGTGCGATCCGTCCCATCGCGCCGAATGCCTTCTTCCGCCCCCTCCACAGCCCCAGTCGCTCCTCCTCGGACGTGGCTCGGCGGACTTCGCGTGCGCCCGCGTCGACGCAGCAACGCTCCGCTCGGTCGGCATCTTCGTCGAGGCCCTCCTCCGTGCCGTCGAACTCGATAACCAGAGCCGCGCCGACCCCGACCGGATATCCCGCAGCGAACACGCTTGCCTCGACGGCTTCGATCGTCGCCTTGTCGATAATCTCGACCGCGGCCGGCATCAGACCGGAGCCGATGATATCCGTAACCGCGTGACCCGCAGCCTCCATGGTGTCGAAGATGCCGAGAAGGGTGCGCACTCCAGCCGCAATCGGCAGGAGGCGGACTTCGATCTCCGTCGCGATACCGAAGCAGCCTTCGGATCCGACGAACAGGCCGGTGAGGTCGAGGCCGAGTGCAGCGCTTCGGCCCGCGCCTCCGAACTTCGCGACTCGCCCCCCCTCCAGAACGACGGTGAGGCCCGTGACGTACCGCGTGGTGACGCCATACTTGAGACAGTGCGGCCCACCCGAATTCTCGGCCACGTTTCCACCGAGCGTGCACGTGCTCTGAGATGACGGATCCGGGGCGTAGTAGAGACCATACGGCTGCGTAGCCTCGGTCAGACGTGCGTTGACCACGCCGGGCTGAACCGTAGCCAGTCGGTCCGCCGGATCGATCGACAACACCTGGTTCATCCGGGCGGTACCGATAACGACCCCCATCTCGGTCGGAAGCGCCCCACCCGAGAGGCCCGTGCCGGCCCCGCGCGGAATGACCTCGACACCGGCGCCGTGAAGTAACTCGACCACCCCGGCGACCTCTTCAGTCGACCCCGGTAGCACGACGGCACGGGGAGACACCCGGTACGCAGTAAGCCCGTCCGACTCGTACGAAAGCAGCCGGTTCGGATCGGTGATTACATGCGCTTCCCCGACAATGCCAGCGAGGGCGCGGACGAGGTTGGGGGCCAGGGGAGGAATCATGCCGGAGCATACCCCACGTCCGAGGGCCGGTGCAACACGGCCTGCCTCAGTCTCGCGGTGGGTGAGTGGGACTGCTCCGCACCCCGTTCACGTAGTCGAGCAGCGCCGACAGGGACTGGCTCGCGGCACCCCGCATGACGGCAGGCAGGCGATCGCCATAGACCTGATCGAGAAGCTCGTCGAGACCAGCCTCCGGAGCCTGTTCCAGGGCGGAACGAAGCTGCTCGATGCGATCCCGTCGATGGCCCTCGAAACGGTCCCAGGTCGCTGGCGGATCCGGGAGGGGTGGACCGTGTGCCGGGTACACCACGGAGAGGTCCAGGCCACGCACTCGAGCGATCGAATCGAGGTAGTCGGCGACGCAGCCCGGGTACTCTGCCACCCACGTAGTATCTCCTTCACCCAGCACGAGGTCGCCTGCGAACAGCGCCTCGTGCGCCGACCAATGGAAGCAGATGTGCTCGGGGGTGTGACCAGGTGTGTGTACCACCTCGAGCGCACCGGCGTCCGTATCCACGGTATCACCGTCGCGCAGGACGCGGTCGATACGCTCGACACCGTAATCGGCCAGGCCTGCCGGGCCGCAGATGGTGGCTCCGCTCAACTCGGCGAGCGTCGACGCAGCTTCGGCATGATCCCGGTGGCCATGGGTGAGCAGGATCGTCACCTGGTCCGCCGACTCGGTTCGCAACAAAAGGGCCCGGACATGGGAATCCATGTCCGGGCCCGGGTCGATCACGACCATTTGCCGACGTCCCACGAGGTACGTCCGGGTCCCGTCCAGCGTGAACGGACCGGCATTCCCCGCGATGAGAACGTCGAGGTGCTTCGTCAGGACGCCTCCCGGCGCTCCGCTGCGATCTGCTCAGCCAACTTGTCCGCTATGCCGACCAGCTGGAGCTCGTCGTCTTCCGTAAATGCGGCCTTCATCTCCGAATCGAGGTCGAACTGACCGAAGATCTCGTCGCCCGCTCGAATGAGAACCACGAGCTCGGACTGCACCTCGGGCGAGCACGAGAGGTAGTTCTCCTCGACGCTGACGTCCGGGATGTTCAGATTCGTCGCTTCGGCGACCGCGCGACCGCAGATGCCACTTCCCACGGGAATCTTCGCGTGCTCCGTGGGCTCGCCCACGTAGTTGTGGAGCCAGAGCTCCTCGTCCCGGAGAAGGTAGACGCCGACCCACTCGAACCGCTCGTCGTCAGAGATCGAGCGCACCGCTTTCCGCAGAAGCGCGTCGGACAGATGTCCGTCGTCGCGCATGTCCTGCAGTTCCTTGATGAGGCTTCCGCCGTCCATTCGGTTGTTTCCTGCTGCATGGGTTACACCCGGCGCGGCGCGGTCCCGCTCGAGCTTGCTGCGAGGGATGACTCGAGTGAGTCATCCAAGACCCCGGTCGTCGGCGCCCCTCCTAGCGAGGGAAATCCGCGGTCCCGACCTCGGGGGCATGAAGGGTAGAGAAGGTGCGTTGGGGGGTCAACGCACCACGAATACAGGCGGACTTCCGCCCCGACTCCTCAGTCGGTTCAGCGCGGCGTGAAGTCCGTCTCGGGCCCCAGACGTCGAATGAACGCGGCGATCAGCTTCGCCGTGTTGAAGAGGTCCTCGATACTCACGATCTCGTTGGGCGAATGCATGTATCGATTCGGCACCGAAACGACACCGGTCGGCACGCCATGTCGCGTCAGGTGAATCCCGTCCGCGTCGGTCCACGTGGCCTTGGGCGAGGCCTGGATCGTGTAAGGGATACTCTCCTCTTCGGCCACGGAGGCGAGCATCTCGAAAACGCCGTTGTGGGCGGCTGAGCCTCGACTCAGGACTGGTCCGCCACCGAGATCGTGCTCACCCAGCTCCTTCTTCTCGATGTCAGGCACATCGGTGCTGAAGGTCACATCCACGACGATCGCGACGTCTGGGTTCAGAGTGTATGCACTCGTGCGAGCACCTCCGCCCTGATATCCGATCTCCTCCTGAACCGTCGCCACCGCAGTAGCGCTCGCCTTCAGCTCACCCGGATCATCCGTGAGCATCCGGATCGCTTCCAATACGACAAAGGCGCCGATCCTATCGTCGATGGCTCGACTCGCGATCAAGTCACCGGCGAGCCGCACCATGCCCTGGGCGATCACCATGGGGTCGCCAACGCGAAGGCCCAGCCCCACGACGGCGTCGCGATCCTTCGCCCCCACATCGACCCAGAGCTGGCGGGTCTTCGACGCCTTGCCCCGGTCATCCGGCTGAATCAGATGGATCGCCTTCTTCCCGATGACGCCGGGCACATCACCACCACGACCGAGAACCGTGACCCGCTGACCCACCAGCACCTGCGGATCCCAGCCTCCGATCTCGTTCACGTACAGGAAGCCCTGTTCGTCGATGTGCGTGATCTGTAGACCAATCTCATCGATGTGACCCGCGAGCATCACGGTGGGCCCACCATCAGGGTTCACCGTCGCGAATGAATTTCCGCTCACGTCGGTCGTGACGTCGGTCGCGAACGTTTCGGCCTCCTCACGCCACACCCGCGCGGCCCGAACTTCGAATCCGGACGGCCCAGGGGCGTCGAGCAAGCGCTCCAGGAATGCGATATCTCGGCTCATTCGGGAAAGCTATCCGAAGCTTCATGGCACTTCCATGTCAGCATGTGACACCCAGTGCGCGCACGAATCACACCCAGTCATCCCTGTCGAACCGCCCCCGGTCGCTTGCCGACCGCGCCTCCAACAGAGCAGCTTGCCCCCGTCCACAGACTCGATCTTCGGAGATCACCGCATGACCGACAGAGACGCTCCCCAGCCGGACGACGGCCGAATGGACCGCCGTGACTTCATGAAGTTGGGCACCGCCGGCGCGGCCGCCGCTGCTCTGGGTGGCACAACGGGCTGCGCTCCGGAGGGAGGGTCGACAATGGGTGGTAGTGCTCAGGCAGACCAATGGTGGGTCGACGAGTCGTTCGCACTCGAAGAGGCCACGATCGCCCAGCTGGGTGATGCAATGGCGTCGGGAGAGCGGTCCGCTGTCGAGATCACGGAACTCTATCTCGAGCGTATCGCGACCCTCGACCGGGACGGGCCGCGACTCCGGTCGATTATCGAGACGAACTCCGAGGCACTCGAAGTCGCCCGCCAGCTCGACGAGGAGCGATCCTCCGGCACTGTGCGCGGTCCTCTCCATGGCATTCCGATCGTATTGAAGGACAACATCGACACCGCCGATGGGATGACGACAACCGCCGGCTCGTTCGCTCTGGAGGGACACATCGCGGCACAGGACAGTGGTGTGGCTGCCCAACTCCGCTCTGCGGGGGCGATCCTGCTGGCCAAAGCGAACCTGTCGGAGTGGGCCAACATCCGTTCGACGCATTCGAGTTCAGGGTGGAGTGGTCGAGGCGGACAGTGCGGGAACGCCTACGCCATCGACCGAAACCCGTGCGGTTCCTCTTCGGGCTCCGGCGCGTCGGTGTCCGCAAACTTCTGCGCAGGAGCCATCGGCACCGAGACGAACGGCTCCGTTGTGTGCCCCTCGTCTGTGAACGGGGTCGTTGGAATCAAACCCACCGTCGGCCTGGTGAGCCGAGCGGGCATCATCCCCATCGCGCACACACAGGACACCGCCGGACCCATGACCCGCTCGGTGGCAGACGGCGCGGCGATCCTCTCGGCTCTGGCGGGCGCAGATCCCAGGGATGCGATGACTGCATCCGCTGCACGCTTCGCGGGAACCGACTACACACAGTACCTGGACGCGAACGGACTCCGAGGGGCTCGCATCGGCATCGAGCGGAGTCACTTCGGCAATCACCCGGTCGTCGACGCACTGATGGAAGACGCGATCCAGGCCATGTCCGAGGCTGGCGCGACGATCGTGGACAACACGGTCATCGAAACCCGACGTGAATTCAGCCCGGCCTCATTCCAGATCCTTCTTTACGAGCTCAAGGCCGATCTGGCCGCCTACCTCGAGATGTCGGGGCGACCCAACGGAATGGCCACGCTGGCCGACGTCATCGCCTTCAACGAGCAGAACGCCGACCGCGAGATGCCGTACTTCGGGCAGGAGATCTTCCTGATGGCCGAAGAGAAGGGTGATCTGACGTCTCGCGAGTACCTCGACGCACTTCAGACCGCCGGAGCACTCTCGAGAGCCCAGGGCATCGACGCAGTGATGGAGACGCACAACCTCGACGCGATCGTGGCTCCCACCACGGGACCCGCCTGGAAGACAGATCTCGTGACGGATGGCGGCTCGAGCTACGGTAGCTCAGGGTCAGCAGCGATCTCCGGATACCCGAGTATCACGGTGCCCAACGGATACGTATTCGGGATGCCTGCCGGCATCCTCTTCTTCGGACGACAGTGGAGCGAGGACGTCTTGATCCGTCTGGCATATTCATACGAGCAGGCGACGCTTCACCGGCGCGCTGCGAGGATGCCCCTGTCTCTGGATCTGGCGAACTCGTAGGCGGGCGGGCAGCACCGGCGGCCCCCGACGGGCGGCCTACTCCTCGTCGACGACGATCTGCTTCGAAGGGTCCATGCCCGGGGGTGCCGAGCGGGGGCCCTGGGACATAGGCTCGACGCCTGCACCACCGAAGCCAGCGGGTCCGAATCCACCGCTCCCGAAGCCGACCCCGCCCGCCCCGAACGAGCCCATCGACACGACTCGAACCGAGCCGTCAGCGATCTGGGCCTCGAGACGCTTTCGTACCCGACGCTGAATCCACCGCCGGGTGAACGGAAGTAGGAGCGAAAAGCCGGCCACATCCGTGAGCACGCCCGGGGTGAGAAGGAAAGCTCCCCCCACGAGCACCGAGATCCCGTCCATCAATGCCTGACCGGGCAGCTTCCCCGTGGCTATCTCACGCTGGAACTGGAGGAACACGCGCAGCCCCTCAGCACGAGCTAGCCAGGCGCCGGTCACACCGGTGAACATCACGAGGCCTATCGTCGGCAGGATGCCGATCCACTTCCCCATCTCGATGAGGAGCATGAGTTCGAGAATGGGGACGACGACGAAGAGCAGCGCGAGACGGCCGAGTAGGTTCATGGGTATCACTACACGACCGGAGCCGCGCTAGGTTCAGGGACCGAGAAATTCATGTTCGGGTAGCGTATCGTCCACGAATGCCGGTCGTAACGCCACTTCGCGACCTCCCTCTACATCGACTGCCGAACAACGCGATGGAGCAGACCTACTTTCGAAAGGGATTCGGGCTCAAGAAAGAGCTCCGCCCTCTCATCGATGCCGAGTACCAATCCGGCCTTGTGGAGCGCATTCGCTCTCGCGGATACACGGATGCCTTCGGCAACGTAACGGTCCGCCTCGCTCAGGAGTTCGGCTTCTGCTACGGCGTCGATCGTGCCGTCGACTACGCCTACGAGACCCTCCACAAGTTCCCGGACAAGCAGATCTTCCTGGTCGGCGAGATCATCCACAACCCTCATGTGAACAGTCGCATGACGGAAATGGGCATCTCGTTCATCTATCCGGACCCCGCGGGGGCCTTCGACTTCTCCGTGGTGACACCGGCCGACGTGGTGATCCTGCCCGCCTTCGGTGTCACGCTGCACGACTTCGAGGCACTGAAAAGGGTCGGCTGCATCCTGGTGGATACCACCTGTGGCTCCGTGCTCCACGTGTGGAAACGGGTCGAGAATTATGCCAAGGACGGCTTCACCGCGGTGATCCACGGCAAGTACACGCACGAGGAATCCCGCGCCACCGCGTCTCAGGTCAACAAGCACGAAGGCGGTCGGTACATCATCGTGCGCGACATGACGGAGGGGCAGCTCCTCTTCGACTACATCGCGAAGCGACCGGGCCATCTCACGCGCGAAGCGTTCATCGAGCACTTCGCGAAGAAGACGTCGCCCGGATTCGACCCTGACCGCGACCTGGCGTTCATCGGGGTCGCAAACCAGACGACGATGCTCGCGAAGGAATCGCTCGCGATCGGCTGGAAGGTCCACGAGGCGATGGTCGAGCACTTCGGCGAGGAGCACGCGTCAACGCACTTCCGATCGTTCGGAACGATCTGCTCTGCCACGCAGGAACGTCAGGACGCTGTTGCGGAGATGATGGAGCAGCCTCCCAAGATCATGCTCGTAATCGGTGGCTATAACTCTTCGAACACGAACCACCTGGCACACCTTTGCCGGCAGCACACGACGACGTTCCACATCGAAGATGCAGCCTGCATCGATGTGGAGTCCGGTGAGATTCGGCACAAGCCTGAACTCGATCCGACGACGCCCGAAGAGGTTGAGACGGGCTGGATTCCCGAAGGACCCTTCGATCTCGGGATCACTGCGGGCGCCTCGACACCGAACAACAAGATCGGCGAAGCGTTGCTCAGGGTGCTGACCATCCGCGGGATCGATGCGGAAGCAGAGACTGGCGCCCCCGCCTGACCTTCACCAGCGAGTTTCGGGTCGGGCCTTAGAGGTCCTTGCTCGCGATCTCTGTCCCGAGCGTCTTCAGCAGTGCCGAGAGCGTCACCTGCTCTTTAGCCGTCAGATGCCGGGAGAGGTGCTCGACGTAGGACGTGTGGCTTGGGAAGACCTCCGCAACGAGGTCTCGCCCTTCAACGGTCAGGCGTGCCTGAATGACCCTGCGATCGTCAGGTCGACGATACCGGTAGACCAGACCCTGGTCCTCGAGTCGGTCCATCACATACGTGACATTACCGCCCGTCACCAGGAGCTTATCCGCGAGCTCGCCCAATGACAGCGGTCCGAGATGATAGAGCGCCTCGAGCGTACCGAACTGGGGCGTCGTGAGGCCGTAGTCCTGCACCTTTGCAGCGATCGCCTTCGAATACGTCGCATGACAACGTGCCAGGGTGACCCAGAGACGGAGTGCCGTCTCCTGATCATCTGTCCAGTCACGTTCAGCGGGCTGATCGAGTTCCGGCGGTGACTTCACTGTTGTCGAGCTCATGCGCTACGTCTCCGTGAGTCCACTAGATGTGAATCGCGCGCCCCAAAGCCGCAAGGGCACCCTCTGCAACACCTTCAGAGAGCGTCGGATGCGGATGCATCGCTCTCTCCATCTCCTCGACCGTCGACTCCAGGTGTCGGCCGATGACGAACTCGGCAATCAGCTCCGTCGCGTGCGGGCCCACGATGTGCGCACCGAGAATCTCGGAGTACTGCTTGTCACGGATGATTTTGAGAAAGCCGTCCGCGTGACCAGACGCTACAGCGCGTCCGATTCCGGCCCACGGGAACTTGCCCACCTCGATTTCGTAGCCGGCTTCTTTCGCCTGCTCCTCGGTGAGCCCGACGGACGCAACCTCGGGGTGGCAGTAGGTGCAGTTCGGGACGTTCCCGTAGTCGACGGTGTGGTGTCCCTGCCCGGCAATGTGCTCGACGCATACGATGCCTTCATGGCTCGCCTTGTGCGCGAGGAGCTGATGCCCGGCAACGTCACCGATCGCATAGACGCCGGCGACATTGGTGCGGAGCTGGTCGTCGACCTGCACGAAGCCCCGCTCGTCGAGTGCTACGCCAACGGTGTCCAACCCCAGGTTCTCCGAGTTCGGGACTCGACCCACGGCGGACAGGACGTAGTCGACGTCCATGGTCTGGGTCTCGCCCTTCTTGTCGGTGAAGGTGACGGTCACTCCGTCTGCCTTGATCTCACAGCTCTGGAAGCGCGCACCCGTGTGGATGTCCATGCCGCGCTTCTTGTATGTGCGCTCCATGAACTTCGACACCTCGCCGTCTTCGAGCGGGAGGATCCGATCGAGCGCCTCGACGATGGTGACCTTTGTCCCGAACGAATCGTAGACGTCGGCGAACTCCATACCGATGGCACCAGCACCGACGACGAAGAGGGAGCCGGGAGCCTTCTTCTGCATCAAGGCACCGGTCGACGACCAGATTCGGTCCTCGTCGATCTTGAGGACGGGCAGGTCGCGGGGTCGCGAGCCCGTCGCGAGGATGACGTGCGTCGCACCGTACATCGACTTGCTGCCGTCGCTCGCTTCGACCTCGACCTTCCCAGCTCCGGCGAGACGTCCACGACCCTCGAGCGCCGTGACCTTGTTCTTCTTGAAGAGGAAGCCGACACCGTTCGACATCTGCTTCACGACACGACGGCTGCGCTCCTGTGCAGGGGCGAGGTCGAAGGTGACGTCCTTCGCCATGATGCCGTGTTGCTCGCCCGACTTCATCTCGTTCACGAGGAGGGCACTCGTGAGCATCGCCTTCGTCGGAATGCAGCCGATGTTCAGGCAGACGCCGCCCAGATCCGCATCTTCGACACAGGCGACATTCATACCCAGCTGGGCTGCTCGGATGGCCGCAACGTACCCTCCGGGGCCGCTGCCGATGATGATCAGGTCGAAGTTGGTGTCAGCCACTCGGGCTACCCTCCTATAGGCAGGATCCGGCTACGGACCTGCGCGTTCAATTCGATGCAAGCTCACGAAGGTAGACGACCCGCAAAGGCCGGTAAAGTGACTCCCGGCCCGCGCTTCGACGCGGCGGGTTGGCGTGGGACGAGCGCCGGTAAGACCTTGGTGTCATGCAACCTCTGAGGGTCGTGTTCATTGTGCAGGGCGAGGGCCGTGGGCATATGACCCAGGCGCTAGCGTTGGCGTCGTATCTGCGCGACGCCGGACACGAAATCACGCGTGTTCTCGTGGGCCGAAGCCCCTGGCGTTCGATCCCGAATTACTTCTCGACCGGCATCGCCGCGCCGGTCTCGGAGTTCGACGCCCCAGCCCAGGTGCCCGGCTCGGACGGCCGGGGCCTCTCGGCCCTGCGAACTGCGGCCGACGTGGCCGCCCGGACTCCCGCATTCGTCCGGGCGATGCGGCAGGTCTCGGAGGCGACCCAAGACGCCGACGTCGTCGTGAACTTCCTCGACCTGATGGGCGGCCTGTCCCGCCTCACCTCGCCATCACCCGTTCCCGCCCTCGCCGTGGCGCACAATTATCTCTTCCTCCATCCGGCACTCGAGAGCGCCCCGGGCCCTCAGCACGTGCGCAGGGCTGTCCTCTCGTACGCCGAGGTGACGACGGCAGGGGCGACATCGAGGGTCGCCCTCTCGTTCGACGAACTGCCCGATGCACCGTCGGCACGCCTTACTGTCGCGCCCCCGCTACTCCGGCCCGGACTCGGAGCACTATCGCTGCACGACGGCGGCTACCTGCTGGCCTACGTCCTGAATGCAGGGTACGGAGGTGAGCTCGCCGCCTGGCAGGCTCGCCATCCCGATGTAGATGTTCATTGCTACCTGGAGGGCGGAGCCTCGGCGGCGCCCTTCGACTACGGGGAAGGGTTCCAGGTCCACGGCCTGGACGCCGACGCGTTCCTAGACCATCTGGCCGGGTGTCGTGCGTACGTCGGGTCTGCCGGCTTCGAGTCGCTTTGCGAGGCACACTGGCTCGGAAAGCCCATCCTCGCCGTCCCCACCGATGGTCAGTTCGAGCAGACCCTCAACGCCTGGGACGCAGAGCGCTGCGGTATCGCCCGTGGGGGGACGTATGCCGACCTCGACGAATTCTGGCAGAATCCAGGGCCACCACCCCGGGACCAGGTCGAGCAATTCCGCCGGTGGGTCGCCCGCGCCCCCGAGGTACTCGTCGCCACAGTCGAAGAGACCGCCCATATTCGGCGCTCATGAGCACATGCAACGAGCGGCCCACTTGGGTCTGACTGTAACGCAGGTACACGGACGCAGGGGCACGGCCCGCTTCGTCGACGTCCCCTGGCGTCTTTATGGTCCGTCCGACCTGTGGGTGCCACCCCTTCGGATCATGGTGCGCGACGCGCTCGACCGACGCCGAAACCCATTCTACGCACAAGCCGACCGGGCCCTCTTCATCGCCGAGCGTGACGGGCGGCCCGTGGGCCGGGTCGCGGCAATCGAGAACCGCCGACACAACGAGCATCACCGGGATCGAACCGGCTTCTTCGGTTTCTTCGAGTGCGCAGACGACGCGGAAGCTGCCTCGGCTCTGCTGGGCCACGCCGAGGCATGGCTCGTCGACCGCGGGCTCGGTTCGGCGCGAGGACCGGTAAGCCCGTCGATGAACCACGAGTCCGGGCTCCTCGTCGACGGGTTCGACACGCCTCCAAGCGTCATGACTCCGTGGAATCCTCGCTACTACGACGGACTCCTGACGGCGAGCGGATACGCGGGAAGCCAGGACCTCCTGGGGTACGACATCCCCGCCGCCGGACGTTTTGCGATTCCGGAGCGCATCGGGCGACTCGCGGCCCGTACCGCGCGGAATACAGGGGTGAGCTTCCGGACCCTGGACGTGAAGACACTGGAGGCCGAGGCCAGGAAGGTTCTCGACCTCTACTGCGAGGCCTGGGGCGGGAACTGGGGCTTCACCCCTCCCGACTGGGCCGACTTCTGGCACACCGCCAAGGACCTCAAACACGTTCTGCTTTCTGAGTACTCGTTTGTGGCGGAGGTCGATGGCGAGATCGTCGGCTTCATGCTCATGGCTCGTGACCTCAACAGGGTGCTTCGCGACGTGCCATCCGGACGTCTCTGGCCGACCACCCTCTTCCGATTGGCGACCCGACTGCCCAAGGTCAGGCACGGGCGAGTCCTGCTGCTGGGTCTGCGATCGGAGTACCGCCACCGAGGGCTGTTCCCCCTCTTCCTGCACGAGGCCTCGCGGCTCGCCCACGAAACCGACTTCGGTGGCGCCGAGGCTTCCTGGGTTCTCGACGACAACGAGGGCCTGACGGCTCCGTTCGATGCGATGGGACTCCGTCAGCACAAGCGCTGGCGCATCTACGAGAAGTCGCTGACCTAGACGGTCACGCCTGGCGGGCTGAAACCCGTGTCCGGATACATCCGTAGGCGACATACATCGTTGACGGATGTATACCCGGAACCGGACGCTTCACGTGACCAGCAGCGACGACCTCGACGCCGTACTCCCTCTCAGCCCGACCTCCTTCCATGTGCTGGTCGCGATGGCGGGAGGCCCGCGTCATGGGTACGCGATCGCTCAGGAGGTTGAGGAACTGACGTCTGGTCGCCTCGTGATGGGGCCAGGCACTCTCTACGGCTCTCTTCAGCGCATGACGGCCGCCGGACTCATTGAAGAGGCCACAAACCCCGGGGAAGACGGGCTCCACGCGAGCCGCCGCCGCTACTACCAGATGACGCCACTCGGCGGCACTGCGCTGCGAGCAGAGTCCGAGCGACTCCTCCACGCGGCGAACGTGGCTCGCGAGCGCCTCGGCACATGAAAGATTCGCCCGATCGGGTGCGGGCGGCGTACGAACGCCTGCTCAGCCTGTATCCGCGCGGCTTCGTCGAGCGCTACGCCGACGACCTGCTACAGGCGTTCGACGACCGCCGAAGCGAGGCACGCTTCACGGGCACGATGGGTGGGCTTCGCCTGGTGCTCTTTCTCCTACGGGACTTCGTGACCTCGGTCCCGATGACCCACGAACGAAGAACTGAACGACGAGGGGTGGACGGGATCATGAACGACATCATCAGGGACCTGCGCTTCAGCGTCCGCATGCTGCTGAAGAATCCGATGTTCACGCTCGCCGCGGTAACGACGCTCGCGCTCGGGATCGGCCTGAATGCGGCGACGTTCTCCGCGGTGCACGGACTGCTGCTGAGTCCACTGCCCGGCGCCGAGGATCCCGATGAGCTGGTTCAGCTGTATCGCGAGTGGCCCGGAATCGAGTTCGGGTCGAATTCGGTCCCGCACTATCAGGACCTGCGCGACCGAACCCCGGATGTCTTCGAGAACGTGTCGTCGTGGTACTTCGAGCCACTCTCGGTGTCTTCAGACGGACGGACCGAGCGGACGATCGGAATGGTGGTATCGGCCAACTTCTTCCAGACGTTCGGGGCGATCCCCCAACTCGGCCGCCCCTTCCTTCCCGGCGTCGAAGACCGTGACCCGGGCGCGCACGCGGTGGCGATCCTCAGTCACGGATTCTGGGAAACGCGCTTCGGTGCCGACCCGGAGATCGTCGGCCACACGATTTCGCTGAACGGGCATCCGTTCGAGATCGTGGGCGTATCACCCTCGGATTTTCAGGGCCCCGTCAGCTTCGCGGCACCCCCGATCTACGTCCCGCTCATGATGGCGGACGTCATGGGAGGAGGCTCCAACCAGCTCGCGGCGCGGGGCAGCAACCGCATGAACGTCGTGGCACGCCTGCACGACGAAACCACGCTTATCCGGGCCAAACAGTCGCTGGATGCCGTGCTGCTTCAGCTCCGTGAGGAGTACCCGGACTTCTACGAAGACCAGCTCGACCACACGGTCGTCATGCAGAGGGATGCGGGCATCCACCCGAGCTTCGCGGACGCCCAGACGGGGATGAGCACGGTGATGATGGTCGTCGTCGGACTCCTTCTGCTCATCGCCTGCGTCAACGTCGCAAACCTCTTCCTCGCTCGTGCACGAGATCGCCGGCGGGAGATGGGCATCCGCCTCAGCATGGGGGCAACGCGATCGCGGATCATCCAGCAGCTGCTGACCGAAAGCTTCCTCTTCAGCGTGATCGCGGGTGGCGCAGGCCTCGCGCTAGCCAACGTTACGAACGGCCTGCTCACGAGCTTCAGCCTTCCGATCGACGGACCGTGGGCGTTCAACGTCGAGACAGACTCCACGGTGCTCTGGTTTACCGTCGGCGTTTCTCTGGCCGCTGGCTTCATCTTCGGAATGGCTCCCGCTCTGCAGTCCGCACGCTCCGACACCGCCACAGCGATCAAGGGCGAGTCGAGCGACAAGGTCGGCCGATCCCGCGCGAGCAATGCGCTCGTGATCGCACAGGTCGCACTCTCCCTCCTCCTGCTGATCAGCTCCGGTCTATTTCTTCGCAGCCTCCAGGCCGCCACACAGATCGACCCCGGATTCGACAGCCCGGGAAATCTCCTGATGGCCTCGGTGGACCCGGGGCTCCAGGGATACGATGAAGCCCGGGGCAAAGCATTCTGGGACCGCATGCTCGAGGACGTTTCTGCACTGCCCGAAGTATCGGGCGTCGGCCTGACCTCTTCCGCTCCCCTCGGGCTCGGCTCGAGCGATCGATCGGTCGAAGTCCCCGGCTACGAATTCGCGGAGGGGGAGAGAAGCAGTCTCCACTACACGTACGTCAGCGAAGGCTACATCGAGGCCATGGGCATCGATCTCGTCGAAGGACGCTCCTTCGCGCGTCAGGACGACGACAGCGGCCCACCGGTGATGATCGTGAACGAGCGCTTTGCGGATCGGTTCTGGGGCGACCAGTCGGCACTGGGAAAAACAGTCCGCGCGGCTGGGCGCGATTGGGAGGTCGTCGGTGTCGTCGAGACCGGGAAGTACAACAGTCTGGGCGAGGATCCGACGGAGTTCATGTACTTCCCACAGCGGGTCCTCTACCGCTCGGACATGGCAATCGTCGCCCGCTCGGAGGGTGACCCCCAGATCGTGCTACAGAGGATCCAGGAGCTCGTACGTGCGGCGGACCCCGAGATGCCAGTGTACGATGTGCGGTCGATGGAGGACCACATGGGTATCGCCCTCCTGCCGGCTCGCCTGGGCGGCGCGGTGCTCGGAATTTTCGGACTCCTGGGGCTGACGCTCGCGGCGGTGGGGATCTACGGGGTCATGGCCTACTCGGTCTCGCAGCGAACGCGCGAACTCGGGATACGGGTCGCTCTCGGCGCCGACCGGGCGTCGGTCCTGCAGCTCGTCTTGAGTGAAGGACTCAAGCTCGCGCTCATCGGGACCGCCATCGGTCTCGCCGGAGCGCTGGCGGCCGCCCGACTCGTTCGAGGGCTCCTCTACAACGCGAGCCCGTTGGACCCGATCGCCTTTACGCTGGTGCCCGCCACCCTGCTCGCTGTGGCCGCGCTCGCGGTGTACCTCCCGGCTCGTCGGGCAGCACGCGTCGACCCGATCGGTGCGCTGAAGTCGGAGTAACCGAGCTCCCACGAAGACGACCGCCTCCCGCGCCGTCGACTCCAGAAGAGTCGCGGCACGGGAGGCGGAGGCCCTCCTGGCTCTCGTTCGGTCAGTCCTGCGTGACCGGCCTCCCCCGCGAGTGCATGTCGAACCACTTCCGCAGGAAGAGCTGCGTACGCAGGAAGTTCGACGGCGTGCTCGAGGTCCCGTGCCACTCGTTGTTGAAGCGGACCATCGCCGTCTCCACACCCATCACCTTCAACGCCGCGTAGTACTCCTCGGTCTGCGGCATCGGCGTGCGCAGGTCGTTCACTCCGGTCATCAGCATGGTCGGTGTCGTGACATTGCCGACGTACATGAGCGGTGAACGGCGCAGGTGCTCGCTCGGGTCGTCCCAGGGCAGATTCTCGAAGTTCTTGTACCAGCCGATCCCGTCGGTCGTGCCGACGAACGACAGCCAGTTCGTCACGGGGCAGTTCGCAGAAGCCGCGGCAAAGCGGTCCGTGTGTCCCACGACCCAGGAGGTGAGCACACCGCCGCCCGAGCAGCCGTACACGAACATGTTCTGCTCGTCGATGTAGCCTCGATCGACCACGAGGTCGACGCCATTCATCAGATCGTCGTAGTCCTTACCCGGATACGCATTCTTGATCGAGTTGCCGAACGCGCTCCCGTAGCCCGAGCTGCCTCGCGGATTGGTGTAGAGGACCACATACCCGTTCGCGGCATGCTCCTGCCAACCGAAGTTGAAGCCCACGTTATACATCCCGTGCGGGCCGCCGTGAATGGACAGCATGAGCGGGTACTGCTTGCTCGGATCGAAGTCCGGCGGGTGCACGATCCACCCCTGGATCTGGAAGCCTTCCACCGACTCGTACCAGACCTCTTCCACGTCTCCGAGCGCCACGCCACCCAGCACGTCGTCGTTGACGTGGGTCAGCTGCGTACGACGAGATGCATCGGCGAGATCGAAGGCGACGATGTCCGTCGGCACCTGAGGAGCCGTGAACGTCCCCACCGCGCGCCCGCTCTCGGTGAAGGAGCTGAGCGCGAACATGTGATCGCCCGTCGAGAGCTCTTCCACTCCGCCGTTGACCGATGCAAAGTGGAGATTGCGATCTCCCTCGGAGCTCACCGTGAGGTAGAGACCACTGCCGTCGTGCGCCCACGTCATGCTGTTGATCTGACGATCGAAGTCTCCGGAGATGAGCCTCGGGTTCGACCCGTCAGGGTTCATTACGTAGATGCCCGAGTTCCGGTACGTATCCGTGTGGAAGTCGGAGCCCCGATAGGCGATCAGGTCACCGGTCGGTGAGGGCAGAGGCGATGTGTCCTGTCCGGTTCGGTCGGTGAGCTGGCGGATCACGCCCGACGCGAGGTCAACCGCGTACACCTCCGACTCGCGCCAGGACAACTCCGCGTCCTCCGTACGCAACGACGAAAAGACGAGCTCCGTTCCGTCGGCAGTCCATTCGCCTGTGGAGTGGTTCCACTCCCCGTCGGTCAGCTTACGCGCGGTGCCGCCCTCGGCAGGAACCACGAAGATGTGACGCCACGCGCCGTCCACGAATCCGACGCGATCCTGACGATAGTCGGCCCTCGTGACTACGCGTGGGGCGTCCACCCATTCGGCACCGTCCGGCCGGCCCGGAGGAGTCACGCTGAACGCTGCCTCGGCATCGACGTTCATCGAGAAGGAGAGATGCTCCCCGTCCGGTGACCACCGGATCCCGCTTGGGCTCGACTCGAGTCGTGTGACCTGGCTCGTCGCGCCTTCCGCATCCATCCAGCGAACGAAGACCTGAGTGCCCTCGGGGTCGCCGGAAGCCGTGTAGGCGATCCTCGTTCCGTCGGGAGACCATATCGGACCGGATCCATCGACCAGGAATCGGGCCCGCGAACCGTCGGAGTTCATGATCCAGATCGACGACTCACGACTGTCGTTCATCTTATCCACCCAGCCGCGAGTGTAGACGACCTCCGACCCGTCGGGAGAAATCTGGGGACTCGAAACAGTCTCGAGGTCGAGGTACATCTCGAGCGAGATGGTGCGCATCTCGTCCGATTGTGCAGAGCCCCGCGCGGGAAGCGCGAAGCCGAGGGTCAGGAACAGGGCGGTAGCAACGCGCGCCCGCCCTGAGAGGGAGAGGGTCGTCGAGACCATGGAAGCACCTCGTACGGCTGAGTGAGTCACCTAAAAGAGGGATTCCAACCTACGCCCGCTCAGCGCTCCCAGACCACCCGCCCCCCCAGAACAGTGAGGTCTACACGCATCGTCTCCAGGCATGGGTCAGTACAGTCGAAGTAGCTGTCGGCCGTCACGACCAGATCAGCCAGCATTCCGGGCTGTAACGTCCCCCGCTCATCCTCGGTGAACGTCAGGTAGGCATAGCCTTCGGTCATGGCGCGCAGCGCCTCCTCTCGACTCACCGCCTGGCTCGCGTCCAACACCCCCGCGCTGATGGTTTCTCGGGTGGTGAAGTGGTGCAGGACCCACCATGGATCCCAGGGCACCACGGGCGCATCGGTTCCGAGCGATACCGGAATCCCGGCGTCCAGGTACGCACGCACAGGCGTGGTCCACCCAGCCCGATCGATGCCCCAGTACTCGACCAGGCTCGGTGCGGCGAGGTAGAGGTGATGCTGGGCAGACACCAGCAGCCCCATCGTCCGCATTCGCGGGAAGTGGTCTTCCCGGG
>JBDGVS010000004.1:0-23786 GCA_039585535.1 Gemmatimonadota bacterium
CGGGCAGCCAGGCATCCATTGCCAGCGTGGGTGGCAGCCCGGTCCTGACGACGTGTGGCGACGCCGGAACTACGCCCTGCTATGAGTTCACGGCGACGATCCTGGCTGCACCCGCGGCAACGCTCACGGCGGACAGCTACGACACGAACCCCTACGTGGGCTCGGATGTGTCACTCCGCGTCGTCATCGAAGACGAGTTCGGGAACAAACGGTCCGGCGAAGCCGTGACCTGGACGGTTCTGTCCGGCGGCGGATCGGTGAACGCCGGGACGGAAGAAGCCGACAGCTCGATCTCCAACACATGGACCGTCGGTGGGACGCCCGGCGTCACCCAGGAGGTCCTGGTGTCGGTCGACCGCAGCGCGGACGGTCTGGCTCCGCTCACGTATACCTATACGCTGACGGGCAGGTGCTTCGACGGGTGGGGCACTCCGACCGGGATCGACGGCGACAAGGATGCCGGCTGGTCGTGCGCATCTGAGCAGTATTTCGAGGCCAACATCTCCGGCGGAAAGACCGATGCGTACTTCTACTGGATGAACGATGCGGACAATCTCTACCTGGCCGTGCGCGTGCAGCAGGATTCGGACAGCAAGGCCAACGACGTCCGGTTCGACTTCGACAACAACGCTGACCAGGTCACCGCTCTCTACGACGACGCAATCGGCGTAGAGAACGGACAGTTCATCGACGAGCACCTGGACGAAAAGTGCTTGAACAGGAACCAGTCAGGCTGTGGACTGCGGGACACGCAGAACGGCGCGGGCGCGGCAGCTTGGAGCTCAGTCGACGGCGGATGGACCACGTTCGAGCTTTCCCACCCGCTTACTTCCGCTGACGGAGCATTCGATATCAACGTGCTCCCCGAGAACCGGGGTGACGAAGCCGATGACCTCGGCTTCTACGTGACACTCCAGCAAGGGAATGGCGCACAGGGCAACACACAGTACCCGGACTTCCGGGGCTATTTCCTGATCAAGATCGTCACGCCGAACCCCTAGGAAGTATTGGAAGTGCAGGAAAACGGGGCGTGACGGCTTTGCCGCCACGCCCCGTTTTTCGTGCGTGAGGTGGGCTCCCGAAGGCGTCAGATCCCGCGGCGGGCGAGGGTCACGAAAGAGGGTCCGTCGAGGGAGCCGGACCAGCCCTGCCAGAGAGCTTGGCGTTCGTGGAGCCTGCGGCACCGAAGCGCCAACAGAGTTCGGACGAGCCCCTACCGCCCGCCGCCCATGGCCCGGCGGATCTCCTCGACCCGACGCTCGGCGTCCTGCACGGCGTTGTAGACCTCGGGCGGGACGGGCGACATGGCGCGAGCCCCCTCGACGAAGGCGTTGAGCTCCTGCGTGGCCTGAGCTCCCGAGCGCACCCGATCCCGCGTGGTCTCGGCACGCTCGAACTCACCGTGTGAGCAAACGCCACTCTGGTAGGCCATCATCGCGCTGACCGAAGACTGCTCCATCGGAGTCAGGCGATTCCGCATCCGTCCGACCTGAGCCAGGGTGCCCCGTCCTTCGACGGACCTGCCAACCGCACACTGGGCCTGAGCCAGTCGCAGGAATGCGTCGGGGGTCGGGGACTCCATGTCGACGGCTTCTTCGAAGACCTCGAGCGCCCGTCCGAACTCGGACCGATTGATATGCGCGACGCCCTGCCGGATCCTGGCGTCCAGGTATTCACGGCCGTACTCGCTCATGTCGTCCGATGGCGCCGGCATACGTTGATACGCTTCGGTGGCATCGAGCCACGCGTTGCTCTGGAACGCTCGATCACCCGCCGTCATTGCGGAGCGATCGGGTCCGGACGCGGCCGGGGTGCCGCCCGAAGTCGCGGGAGGTCTCGTGGTCGGAGCCGGCGCGGAGGCCACACGGCCCAGGCGTCGGGAGAGACGCATGGTAAGCGGCCCTGCCGTGGTTCCTCGCGGAACGGAGAAGACGGTGTCGATGTGGTGATAGGACTCCGCCTCGAGTCGTACCTCCACCACCAGATTCTCTTCGCCCACCGGGTGCTCGATCTGATAAGACTCGACAGACGGCACACGATCGACGGAGGCTGCATCGAACACGATCGGCGCGCGTACGAGGTACCGAACCGTCATCTCGGCGTCAGAGAGAGCGGAGCCGGTACCGGCATCTACGGCCTGGAGAACGAGCGCGGTCTGCTCGAGCGCCCCGACGCGAATCTCAGGCGGACCGTCCGGGGGCGCGTAGCACCCTGCCAGAGCAGAGACACCTGCGAGCGCGAGAAAACGTCGAGAGGACATGCTGGAAAGGAAAACCGAGGCTTCCGGGGGGCAAGGCTCTCGATCGGGACGGCCTCATGTCACTGCCCGCATTTGACCTCGCTTCCGACGCTTCGGTACGTTCGTCAGAAGGAAGCTCTCTCCGAGGACGAGCCCCCGTGTCGAACACCGACGGACCCGAAAAGAAGCCACCCCCGCAGGCAACCACTGCGTGGGATCCTGCGGATGTTCCCGGGATGAGTGAGGAGCCCGCCTCCCCCACGACCCCACCGGCGTCTCCCCCGACGTCGGGGGCCGCACCGACACAGCGACTTCCGGTTCAAGGGGCGGGCGGCGATCCGGACGAATCGCCCGCCGCAGTCCCGGAGGCTCCCTCCCCGCCGACGCCGACTCGGAGCACCGAGGCTGAAGCCGCCGACGCCGGTGCCACGGTCGTGTTCACCCCGGAGGACATCGCGAAGCTCGAGCAGGATTCCGCCGCGGTCGATGAGGCCGTCGAGGAAGCCGACCGCCTCATCGGGACATTGATCCGGGACAAATGGAAGGTCCTCAAACGGCTGGGCGCCGGCTCGTTCGGCACCGTGTACAAGGTCGAGGATGTCACCGGCGGCTGGATCGAGGCGCTAAAGATCCTCGGCGTCGATCGGATGACGGGCGGCGAGGCCGAGGAGATGCGGGCGCGCTTCCTCCGCGAGGCGCAGATCATGAAGCGTCTCGGGAAGGAGTCGAAGCACATCGTCGGCCTCTCCACATACGAGGAAGAGATCGAGTCGGGTCTCGTTTACTTCCTGATGGAGTTCGTAGAAGGCCAGAGCCTCGCCGACGCGCTGGAGGCCGATGGGCCCTTCTCGACGGAGCGTGCGGTACGAATGGCGCTGCAAGCGTGCGACGCGCTCATGGTCGCGCATGAGGGGCCGGAGGGAGTGGTACACCGGGACCTGAAGCTCGAGAACCTGATGCTTACCAAGGATCGGGCGGGCGAGGAGATCGTGAAGGTCCTCGACTTCGGCATCGCCAAGATCGCCGAGCGTGAGGCCGACAGCCGCCTGACGACCGTGGGAACACTGGGCACGCCAGGGTATGCGGCACCCGAGCAGCTTCGCGCGGAAGAGGTAGACGGGCGCACAGATCTGTTCGCCTTTGGTGTGATCCTCTACGCCCTCCTCACCGGTCGCGACCCGTGGCTGGGTAATCTGGCGCACCAGCCGACGCATCAGATCTATGAACTGATGGTGGCAACCGACCGCGCCGAGGTTCGACCGATCGGGGAGTCTGGCCAATCGATTCCGCCCGAGATGGTCAACGTGGTCATGAAGCTTCTGCGCCGTGACCCGGCCCAGCGCTTTCAGTCTGCCCGCGAGCTTCGCGACGAACTTCTGCGGATCCAGTCAGGGCAGCCCGCGACTGTGGGCGCGGGCCCCGAGGCCAACGAGGAAGACGAAGGCGTAACGGTCTCGCATCCCCCGACTGCCGCCGAGCGCCCGAGCGCTCCCCGACCCCGCCCTGCGAAAAAGAAGCGCGGCGTCGGCATGGCCGTAGCGGCCATGCTACTCCTGGTCGCCGGCGGTGCGACGGCATGGGCGCAACCCTGGGGCCGTACGCTCGACACGGAGACGCTCGTCGCCCGAGCCCAAGCCGGAAGCGTTCCAGGTGTCTGGTTCAACGAAGCAGGGGTAGAAGGCGGTGTTCAGCTCCTCCCGGTAGCGGCGCTGGCCGACCTCCAGATGCCCTTCACCACCGTCGTTCCTGAAAGTGAGCGAGCGGCGCTGGTTCAGCAGCTTCGAGAAACCGGAGCTCTCGTCGATGTCTCCTGGGAGATTCGGCGCCTGCGGGACCTGGCGGTAGAAGCACAGAATCGAGGTCGGTACTTCGACCTCGACGGGGGTGACGTACGCACCTATGCGCTTCGTCTCGCCGAGCTGGATCCGGGGAGCCAGGACGCTGTCGCACTACTTCGGAAGGTGGGCGAACGAATGGCCTGGGACGCCGAGGTCGCGCGAGCGGACGGGCCACCCGAACGGGCAGCCGAGCTGATCTCCGGTTGTCTGGCGCTGGTGCCGGACCACCCTCGTTGCCTGCAAATGTCCGAGGCGGGGCCCTGAACTTCTCCGAGCCCGAGTAATTCAAATCTGGACCCGGCGCGACTCGAAGGGCATTATGTCGTCGCTGGACTCGAGCACCGATGGGCCGCGCCGATTGTCGGCCCCCGAATCGACGGCAAGCGAGGGAGACGATGCCGAAGCTGACACTGCTTCTCGGTCGCAGGACCCTTCAGGCGTATGACTTTAAGCAAGAGTCGATCGTCGTCGGGCGTGACGAGGGCGCCGACGTCCTCATCGACAACCCCTCGGTGTCCCGGCGGCATGCCGAGATCCGGCTCACGGACGACGGCTGGGTCGTAGAAGACCTGGGATCGTCGAATGGCACCTTCATACAGGGCCAAAAGATTGAGCACGCCCACTCCATCGGTCTCGGAGACGAGATCGGCTTCGGCAAGTTCTCGATAATCTTCGGGAAGGCGCTAGGCGAAGGAGAAGTCCCGGTAGCCAGGCCATCGCCGATGGTCGACCGCCCGGCCCCAGTGACGTCGCCAGCGACGCTGGGGGGGAATGCGGGGACGATGCATATCAACCCGCACGAGGTGAAGGAGCTGCTCAAGGAAGCCGATCGAAAGAAACGCGCGCACTTCATCTGGCAGTCTGGCGGACAGACCGGGACGCACTACCTCTCGGACCAGAACGCGGTCTTGATCGGCACCGACGACCTGTGTGACCTACGAGTCCCGCAGGGCCCGAAGCACCACGTCCTGCTCATGACGATCGACGAGAACACCGAGGTCCGTTATCTGGCGATGTTCGGTTCCATGACCGTGCGAGGCCAAAAGGTACGACGCTCTCGGCTACGGAACGGCGACGTGGTCGAGTCCGGCGGACTGAAGCTGACGTTTATGGACGACGTCGCCTAGCGCACGAAGAACGCGAGCAACCCCCCGAGAACCACGACAGCGGCGACGATCAGCGCCATCGGTGGACCCTGCGAGACCGGGGCTGATTCGTTGCCTCCGACCATATCGGACGGGGGCGTCTGCGACACGGCCTCGTTGGGTTCCGTGTCAGCCAGCGCCGAAACAGCTTCTTCGATCGGCTCCGAGGCCACGGGGTCACTCGCCTCGCCCGGTTCCTCGCCGGAGGGCACGACGAAGTTCATCGGCATCGTTCCCTGGGCAACGCGCGGGACCTCGCCGTACTCCGCGATCGCCACTGAGATGTTGTCGTCCGATCCAGTGTCGAGCGCTTCGCTCACCAGCGTCTGGGCGGACCCTCGAGGGCTGCTGGACTGCAGATAGATCCGGCGCAGGTCCTCGTCCGACAATGTCTTGTACAGCCCATCCGAACAGATCAGCAACGCTGTGTCAGCCTTCACCGGGAAGGGGCCGAAGACATCGACCTCGACCTCCGGTTCGGTGCCGATCGACCGCGTGAGGGCATCGCGCCAGGGTGTGGCCATGGCCTCCTCGAGCGACTGTCCACGTTTGACCGCCTCAGCCACGAACGAATGGTCCTCGGTGAGCTGCCGGACACCGTCACCAGTGATCAGATAGCCGCGACTGTCGCCGACATTTGCGATGAAATACTCGCCGTCCTCTACGAGCGCAGCCACGAGCGTGGTGCCCATTCCCTGCTTTCCGGGCTCTTCAGCCTTCAGGTGCACCTGCTCGTTTGCCCGGGTGAACGCCGCATCCAGAGCGAGGCCATCCTCGAGCGCTGCAACGAGACTCTCGAGGGCGAGCGCGCTGGCCACCTCACCCGCGGCATGACCACCCATACCGTCGGCTACGGCGACAAGAATCCGGCCGTCGGAAAGGGTCTCAGCGAGCACCGAGTCTTCCTGGTATGGCCGTAGGCCAGCGATCGACTCGACAGCGAGGCGAGGTTCATCCGCCACGGTGGCTCCTCCCACAGAGGGCGTAAGGGGCCAATACAGATAGGTTTCCGACGGGGGCTGAGCAAGACGAACCCAGCCGCCGAGGAAACGTCTTGCAGGCTTCGCCGTATTCGGCATCGAACCCGCGAGGGGTCGTCCACGGCGCCGATTCCGACCACGTACGTCTTGTCGCCCCCCGGGGCGTCGATAGCTTTTCACTCTCGTTCTCAACCATTCAGTGCAGCTTCAGGAGATACAATGCGTCGTTCCTCGACCCTCCCGGTCCTTCTCTTCAGTGGGCTCGCCCTCGCAGCCTGTGGCGGCGACGCCATGGAAGACGCCGCCCCCAGCGAGATGGACGTGGCCGCCGGTGACGCGCTTGAGTGCTACCTCGCTCGCGGCACCATGGCAGAGGCCATGGAGCGGCCCAGCCCGCTTCGCACCACGGAGTTCAGCGTCGGCGGCAACGACGGCCTGCTCTGCTATGGGGCTCCGTCCGCACGCGGACGTGACATTATGGGCGCTCTGCTCGTCTACGGTCAGCCCGAGCGCATCGGCGCCAACGAGCCGACCACGATTCACCTGGCGGGGCCCGCGAACGTCGGCGGTGTCGCTCTCGAGGCCGGCAGCTATTCGATCTACGCGGTTCCGAACGCAGACGAGTGGGAGTTCTTCATCAACTCCAACTGGGAGCGTTGGGGCATCCCCATCGACGAAGGTGTTCGTTCAGGCGACGTAGGGTCGTTCACCGCGACGCCCGAGGCTTCCGACGACTTCGTCGAGACGCTCACGTACAGCTTCGAGCCGATGTCCGACAACACGATGGGCGACGTGATTCTCGAGTGGGAGAACACGCGAGTGAAATTCCACGTGCACCCGATCGGCTGACCACCAGCGTCAGCGGTGGCGGTACTCCCGCCACCTGTGTTTCGAAGCCCCCGATCGCAGTTGCGGTCGGGGGCTTCGCTTATTCCTGATCACCACTCATGACGATGGTCCGGATCGGGAACGGGATCTCGATCCCCTCCGCGTTGAAGCGGCGATGTAGTCGCTTGATAAAATCGTGGCGGATCGGTCCCTGACTCCGAAACTCTCTCACCATCATCCGGACCGAGAAGTTGATGCTCGAGTCCGCAAAGGTGTGGAAGAAGACGATGGGGTCCTCTCCCGGAACACCGCCATCGATCTCGGACAGCACCTCCTTCGCAACCTCCCGCGTCACCCGCTCGACATGCTCCAGGTCGGACGCGTAGCTGACCCCCACCTCGACGCTGACCCAGAGTGCTGTGCGAGGAAAAGAGAAGTTCTTCACGATGGATGATGCCAGCATCGAATTCGGCACCGAGACCAGATTTCCGTCGGGGAACGTCTGAATCGTCGTATTTCGTGCCTTCACGTCGGTCACCCAGCCTTGCTCACCCGAGCTGAGTTGCACGTAGTCTCGTGGCCGAAGCTGCTTGGAGACGATGATCTGAACGCCTGCAAACAGGTTCCCGAGCGTGTCCTGTAAGGCCAGCGCCACCGCCAAACCACCGATCCCGAGGGCGGTGATGAGCGGGGTGATATCAATCCCGAGGTTCTGCAGGATGATGAAGACACCGAGGATCGCGATCGCACCCTTGGCCAGGTTGACCACCAGCGTGGGTGACCGCATCGCCCCGGCACCACGGGTCTGCTCGGAGTAGAGCTCGATCGAGCCACCAGCGAGGCGCATCCCAACTAAGGCGACCGACGCGATCAACAGGATCATCAGCCCGTTGCTCACACCGCTGAGAACGATCTGCGGCAAGGTGCCTATTGTCGCCGCGACGTAGACACCGGCCGCAGTGAACCAAACCGGGCCCAGTCCCCTCACGGCCTCCGCGGCGAGGTCGTCCCACTTGAAGCGGGTGACCGCGGCCAGCTTCTGAAGCCTGCGCCCGAGTATCCGTTCGACCAGGATACCGAACAGCAGCCCGCCGACAACGAGGGCAACGCGCTGGGCCCATTCAAGGGCGAGGAGTTCGGTCACGGTGAGGGTCAACTCTCGAGAATCCCGGTCAGTGCCTCACGCGTCGTGGCATACAGCGGCGGGACTCCCTCGGCCGCGCGAAGGCGGGCTGAGAGGTTCGAGTCGTGCCGGAGAGGGAGATCGGATGTGTAGTAGAGAAAGCGCATCGCTACGTCCGAAGGTACAGCACCACGACTCATCGACTGCATCATACGGCGGAGATACCAGGAGCCCTCCATCTCGAGGCCGATACAACCCCAGATGTGTCGATTGAAGTGCAGCATCGTGCGGTTCTGCATGAGCGTGCCCGTCACCGTGAGCATCGTACCTGTGTGCACCTGACGATCGGACAGCCGCTCCCGAAGTCGCTCCACGTCGACCGTACCCGACGGGATCGGGTGGAAGTGGTCCTGGTACTGCTCCACGAAGCCTGTCGCCACCAGAACGTCCCCCCGCTCCCCGACCAGCCCGCCGGCCTTTCCGAGCACGTTGACGCTTCGGAGATTCCGACCGAACAGCGAGGAGAGATTGCCGATGATGTGCTCGGCCTGCTCGCCGAATGCGTAGTCGATGTTCACGATGAGTGACGGACGGCGCGTCCCCGTGCTCGGGATTCCGGGGTCCGTTTTCTCCCACGACACGCGTGCGGTGTCGATGAGTTGAACCGCGATACCGGTGAATGCTGTCCAGTCGAGCACATGGATGCCGGCTGCACGCTCCGCCTCTGCCCGCTCCTCGATCTGATCCGGGTGGGCCCTCAGGTAATCACGCGTGACGGCATAGGCGAGATCGTGCTCGTCTCGCCAACCATCGTCCGCAATCGGATGCCCGGTCTCATGTGCCCACGCGACGATCTCCCTGGCCTTCTGACCGAGCCAGGGACTCAGGCAATTGGGAACCGAGTGCGTGTTGCTACTGACCACGTGGACATCGAAGTCGTCGGGAAGATCCGAGGGATCGTACCCCAGTAGTTCGTCCGTCGCGCGAGCGACCTGCTTGGACCAGCTCTCAGCATGGGCACTGTTGTAGTTATTGAAGTCCTTGTGGACCTCGATCCTGAAATCCTCGTGGTGAAGGGCGACCTCTCGAATCCGATCCTCAGCGGCGTCGCCCCAGATACCGCGCACTGCCTCGACATCAGCCAGCGGCACCGCATCGAGTCCACCGGCGTCACGAACGCGGCGTCGCAGCTTGCGTGCCTCGATTGCAAAGAGACAGAGGCAGGTCACGAAGTCGGCTACGTCGGACAGCCCGTCCCGAACGAGCACCATGCTCTTTCCTGGCAGCATCTCGTACACGCTGCGGCGGCGAGCGGCGGTGGGAACAGGTATGAACCGCTCCTCCGGACTCGCGTAGAGGGCGGGAAGCGCGTCGGTCAAATAGAAAGAGAGCGTCCGCGTCACATTGTCCGGAAGTCGCCTGACCGCGTAGGCGAGTGCACCGACGTCCAGGGTGTGAGGGCTCGACGCATAGGGGTGGAGCGCAGGCCTGAGCTCCTCGTACAGCGGTAGAAGTGCCTCCAGGTCGACAGATCCTCGCCCGACCTGTTGAAGGAGGGCAACACGAAAGCGGCTGAATGCCGCGAAGATGCCCTGCTTGTCTCTCAGGATCCCGCCGAGCGCCTGTGCGAACGGCGTGGACTCGTGGATCAGCCGCATGAACCGCTCACCAGGGATGGCGAGCACACGCACGTGGTCCAGAGCCCTCACCTCGACCGCACGAGGCTCGCCGAAGAGGGCGGCTCGCTCACCGATGTAATGGCCAGCTCGCACGATGCTGGACTGACCAGGCAGCCCACCCTCGCTGTCCCGGACGACAACCGAGCCCTCGATCACGAGCAGCACTCGGTTGTCGCTGCTGTCCCCCTGCTCGAGCAACACCGCGTCCGGCTCGTACACTTCTTCCGAGACGTCCCCCAACAACGCTTCGCGCTGCTGAGGAGTCAGGTATCGGAACGGAATGATCTCTTCGAGCATGTGACTCCCACCGGTCATGAGCACCGGCCGGCAGAATACGCGTCCGAGCGCGACAGCGGTATCTTTGCCTATGATCTTCAAACCCTCGGCCATCGCCGTTCTTGCGGCGATGGCCTTCCTAGTGTCCACTGACGCCGCGAGCCTCGCGGCGCAGAGCCGCACGCCAGAGCCATCTGCCACAGGCGACCGGCCCGCGCCGGTCTTCTCCGTATCGGACGCGGACATGAGTCCCGGGAGAGATGCTCCAGAGGCTTCAAGCGTTGTCGATCTTCAGCGCCTCAACGGCCCGGTAACCCTCGACGGTCTGAGCGACGAGTCGGCATGGGCGGGCGTGGAACCGCTGACGCTCACGATGTACGAGCCGACGTTTCGAGGAAGCTCCGACCGCACCATCCAGCTACTCGTAGCCTACGACGACGAGGCACTCTATGTAGCGGCGCGTTTCTTCCATCCCGATCCGGAATCGATCCGCGCCTTTTCTCTGACCCGCGACCGTTGGAGTGGCGACGACGGTTTCGGCATTCTGCTCGACACCTTCAACGACAACGAAAACGCAGTGCGCTTTGTCGGGCTCCCCCTCGGCGCACGAATGGACATGACGGTTACCGGTGGTGGAGCCGGCGGTGAGGGTGGTGGTGGAGCCGGAGGTCCGCGGAACTCATCGTGGAACGCGTTCTGGGATCTGGAGACGGCGTTCACGGACCAGGGATGGTTCGGCGAGATGAGGGTCCCGTTCTCGTCACTGCGCTTCGAGAGCGATGACGCGGGCTCGGTCGTCATGGGTATGATGGCCTACGTGTATGAGCCCGGAGTGGGATCCCGCTGGACCTATCCCGCGATCCCACAGGACTTCCCGTACACGCAGATCTCCGCATGGCAGGACGTCCGACTGCAGGAGATCGAGCCGAAGAGTCCCATCTACATCATGCCGTACGGGCTGACGGGTGGTTCTCGTTCGGCCGCGCTCAACCCCGCCGGCGACGCGTGGCAGTACGCGCCAGACGAGCAGTACGAGATCGGTGGCGACGTGAAGCTCAACCCGACGCCGAATCTCACGCTCGACCTGACGGTCAACACCGACTTCGCCGCGGTCGAAGCGGACCAGCAGCAGATCAATCTGACGCGCTTCTCTCTCTTCTTCGATGAGAAGCGACCGTTCTTCCAGGAACGCGCAGGCATTTTCGGCTTCGACACAGGTGCGGAGCGAGGGACGCTGTTCTATTCGCGGCGCATCGGCCTCAGTGACACTGGGCAGCCGATCCCCATCTACGGAGGGGCCCGACTCGTCGGCCGAGTCGGCACGTGGGATCTCGGCTTCATCAACATGCAGACGGCCGCATACGAAGCGACCGCATCGGAGAACTTCGGCGTACTCCGCCTCAAGAGACGTGTGCTGAACGAGAACTCGTTCATCGGCGCCATGACGACCAGCCGCTTCGACGCAGACAGCCGTTACAACGTCACCTACGGAGCCGATGGCCTCTTCCGCATCATCGGCGACGAGTACGTCACACTGAAGTGGCTGCAGACCTTCCAGGGTGGAGACGACGCGCTGGACGCGACGCCGGGCGGCCTCGACGCGGCACGGATCGTCTTCGACTGGACCCGACGGCGGCTGGGCGGGCTGAGCTACCAGAACGCGTTCACCTACTCCGGGGTGGGGTACATGCCCGGCGTAGGATTCGAGGCGCGCTCCAACTTCATGCGCGGGCAGAGCGACTGGAACTACCAGTGGTTCCCGAGCGAGTCGTCGACCTTCCGTCGAGTCTGGATGGGTGTGAAGTCCAACGTCTGGGCCCGGAATGAGGACCAGCTACTCGGGATCGAGCAGGCGGTCGAGAGTGGTGCCGCCGAACCGTTCTTACAGCTGGAGACGAAGCCGGGAACGACCTTCAAGGTTTCCGCCAACTCTCAATACGAAGACGTCCTCGACGACTTCGAACTGTCACCGGAGGCCAACATTCCGGCTGGTTCATACTGGTTCACGGAGGGCGCGGCGGAGTTCAGGGCTCCCCGTGGCTGGATCGTACGGCCGAACGTGACGTTTACCGGAGGCGAGTTCTTCGACGGTCAACGAGTCGGCGTCAGCACCGATCTGAGTTGGAGCGTCGACGAGCACCTCGAGCTTCGCGGCGGTTGGGAGTGGAACCGGATCGACTTCGACGACCGGGGACAAAACTTCGACTCGAACCTCCTGCGACTCACGGCACGAGGCGCATTCAACACGAAGTTCTCCGTGGACGCCTTCGTGCAGTACAACTCGCTCGATGACGCATTGAGCACGAACACGCGCTTCCGGTACAACTTCCGCGAGGGTCAGGATCTCTGGTTCGTGTGGAATGAGGGTCTCAACCTCGAACGGGAGATTCTCGGAGTTCCGACTCTTCCGCTCGAAGACGCACGGACGCTGACGATCAAATACACGCATACGTTCATTCTTGGATCATGAGCGTGGACCCCACAGCCCTCGCGAGAGAGATCGGACGGCGGCGGACGTTCGCGATCATCAGCCATCCGGATGCGGGAAAGACGACTCTCACGGAGAAACTCCTCCTCTACGGTGGAGCGATCCGCTCTGCGGGATCGGTGAAGTCTCGTCGCGCGACCCGACACGCGACGTCTGACTGGCTCGACATGGAGCAGGAGCGCGGCATTTCGATCACGGCCAGCGTGCTGCATTTCGACTACGAAGGCTTCAGGATCAATCTGCTCGACACGCCGGGTCACCAGGACTTCTCGGAGGATACGTACCGGGCGCTCACCGCCGCTGACAGCGCGATCATGCTGTTGGACAATCGGAAGGGCGTGGAAACCCAGACGCGGAAGCTGTTCAGCGTCTGTAAGAAGCGCCGTCTCCCGATCTTCACGTTCGTAAACAAATGCGACCGGGTCGGTGAAGACCCGCTCGGACTGCTCGACGACGTCCAGGCAGAACTCGGGATCGACTGCTTCGTCTCCACCTGGCCGGTCCGAAAGGAAGGGCAGCTCGTCGGGGTGTACGACCGGAGTCGAGGGCAGGTCTGGCTCTACGCCAGGACGGACGATCACGGGCAGTCCCGTCCCGATGCTACCCTGCACGACCTGGACGCGCCCGAGCTCGAAGAAGCCATCGGCATCGACGGCCTGCTACGTCTTCAGGAGGAAGTCGAGCTTATCGAGATCGCGGGCACCCAGCCCGACTTCGACGCGGTGCTCCGAGGCGAGGCCAGCCCCGTATGCTTCGGCAGCGCCCTGACCAACTTCGGCGTCGACGTCTTTCTCGAGCGGTTCCTCTCGCTCGCGCCACCTCCATCACCACGAGAGAGTGATGGCGGCCCCGTGGACCCGACGACCCATCCCTTCTCGGGCTTCGTCTTCAAGGTGCAGGCGAACATGGACCCGCGACATCGCGATCGGGTCGCTTTCTTGCGCGTATGCTCTGGCTCATTCGACGAGGGCGCCGATGCCGTGGTCTCCCGGACTGGGAAATCGATCAGACTCGCGCGTCCCCAGGAGTTTCTCGCACGAGAGCGCGGACACGCTGACGTAGAGGCCGTCGCCGGTGACGTCGTCGGACTACTCGATCGTGGAAGCCTGCGGGTCGGCGACAGCATTGCGGTCGGACGCGCCGTCGACTTTCCGGGAGTTCCGAGGTTCAGCCCCGAGCACTTCGCGCAGATCCATATGGAAGACGCGCTGAAGCGGAAGCACCTGGATCGCGGGCTGCGGCACCTGGCGGAGGAGGGCACGATCCTGCTGCTGTTCGCTCCCTCGATCACCGGGCCAGTACCGATCGTGGGCGCCGTCGGCGTACTTCAGTTCGACGTCCTGCTCGATCGGCTGGAGCGCGAGTACAGCGTGACCGCCCGCCTGGAGCGACTGCCGTTTCACTGTGCGCGCTGGGTAACCGGTGCCGACCCTGCCATCGACAAGGTCGCGAACGCCTACGGGCGCCGTCGCGTTGAAGACGCGGACGGCGCGACACTGATCCTCTTCGACAACGAGTGGGCCCTGCAGCGCAGCATCGAGCAGGAAAAGGAGCTGACATTCCACGACGTGCAGCCCCGACAAGCCCAACAACGATGACCTCCGTTCGGCATGGCCGAGCGCTTGGGACTCGCCCTTAGAAGGCTTCAGCCCCTCGGCGCCATTGCCTGCAGGAACGGTTCGTACTCACTCATGGCGTCGTAGAGATGAAAGATCGGATGGATCAGGGTCCAGTACATGCCCTCCTCCCGCGCCTGGTCGAGAAGAGCAGCAGCTCGCTCGTGGTCTCCCAACCGGGCCGCGATGCCCGCTCTCCACGTCGTAATGTCACTGGTCTCGTGTGGCACAGTCAGCGCCTCGAGCCAGCGATCGGTGTCCATCGCCTCGGATATGCGCCCGAGTGAAGCAAGCATGACGCCGGCGTGCGCCCGGAAGAACCACGCGTCGGGGCTCTCCTCGAAGAGCGTCCGATAGATCTCCAACGCCTGCTCCGGCTCACCAATCACCTCGAGCAGCCTGCCCTTCTGGTAGAGGAGCTGCTGCCGGGCCTGGAGTGAAATCGGACCCGGGTCGAATGCGCTCTCTCTGCCACGAGCCGTGGTCCGTGAGTCGATGTACTCGATCCCGAGACGAGCGAACTCGTGCGCCGCCGCCTCATGGCCATGGATGAAGAGGTCGGTCGCCGCATTACGGTATCGAACGGCGATCACGTCAGACGGCACGCCGGCACCCACCGCATCGGCGAAGACGGTCTTGAGGTTTTCCGACCACCCCAGAGCGGAGTAGGCCCAAACCTTCTGGAAGAAGATCGAGCGCTCGCCGGGATAACGACGCTCGAGCTCCTCGATCAAGTCCAACTCCTCTTCGTGGTCCCCCGTCTGATGGGCCGCCTCGATGAGTCGGTGCCAGTACCTTGAGATGCCACGCATCGCACCCCGATCGGGGTCGAGTGACGCGAGGGCCTCGCGCGCCTCGTGCGGCCGTCCCATGCGCACCGCGATGAGCGCCCAGTTGTAGGCGGCCTTGGACTGGGGAGCGAGCCCCGCCGCCCTCCGAATCGTCGCCCGGGCCGTCTCGAGGTCACCATCCAGCACCGCTCTCGAGTACCCGACCCAGTGTCGCTGGTACTCCGACAGCTCTTCGGCCCGCGACTCGAGAATGGTCACGACCGAGTCGGATCGCTCCCATTCGTCGTGGTTTCTGAGGGATAGAGATGCGTATACGAGGGGCACGACATAGGTATCGTCGAGTTCGAAGGCGCGGAGGAACGACTCCGAAGCCTCCTCATAGTCGCGTGCTGCGTACTGGTCCATCGCCCTGTTCAGCGACGCGTACGCCTCATAGGTCGGGGCGTGCTCCGTCCTCCCGACCTGCGCTGTGAGTCGACGGTTCAGACTCGTCGCGAGGTATCCCAGGACCCGCTCACGGACCTGGTCGAAGAGCGGCGTCACGTTGTCGGCCGAGCCCGATACCGGGTCCATCGAGGCGAGCAGGACGACCTGAGTCGGATCCGAAGCGTCGGAGACGGACGCCTGGATCCGAAGCTGATCCCCATCCCTGTAGAGCGTTCCGGACAGGACGAGCTCGGCCCCCGTCTCATTCGACAGGGCAGCGATAGGGTCGCGCAGATCCCCTTCACGCGCCTCGGCTCCGATGAAGTCCGCAGCCTGGCGGGCCGTGATGGTGGGCACGACCTCGAGGAGTCCGCTCTGCAACAAGCCGTCCGTCAGCCAGTCCTGCAGCATGTAGCCAATCGGGTCGAGGGAGGCGTCCCCGGTACGGTTCTCGAATACATCCACCACGACGCGCGCCTCCTCGTCGAGCGCGGCGCCCCGGAGGAATGACCATGCGACGGCTCCGATTGCTGCGACGACGAGCACCGCGGCAGTCTGCAGAGTCCTCCTGCGTCCGGCGGAGGAACGGCCCTGCGCGATCGCCTCGTCAACGCCGGCACTGGCCGCCTGGGCGCCCGCAGCCTTCAGCCCCTCAAGCATATCCTCGGCCGACTGCCACCGGTCTGCCGGACGCTTCTCGAGGCTCCGCATGACCCAGGAGGCTATCGGGTCGGGCACCGAGGGCGTCCAGTGCGTTACGGGAAGCGGGGCCTCTGTGATCTGGCGCGTCAGAATGGACTGAGGCGTCCCACCCTCGAAGGGTGCGTGCCCGGTGAGAAGCTCGTACGCGACGATGCCGGCAGAGTAGAGGTCCGCCCGATGGTCGACCGACGGGTCGGCCGCGGCCTGCTCGGGAGCCATGTACTCGGGCGTTCCGATCGCGACTCCCTCTGCCGTCAGATCCGACGGGTCCCTCCGTACGGCTTCGCTGAGTGCCTTGGCGACCCCGAAGTCCACGATCGTGACGTGCCCCTGGTGGATCAGCACGTTGCCCGGCTTCACATCTCGGTGCACCACACCCTGTCCGTGAGCACACCGCAGGGCGTCGAGAATTTCCTCGACGGCGGTCATCGCCTCGGGGACAGGAAGGGCACCGTCCCGATCGATGCGCTCCGCGAGAGATTCACCCTCACTGAAGGGCATCACGTAGTACAGGAGCCCGTCAGCCGCCCCGGAGTCATGCAGAGGCATGATGTGCGGGTGAGTCAGATTCGCGGCGATGCGAATCTCATCGAGGAAGCGAGCACTTCCCAGCGACGCCGCGAAGTCCGGCCGGAGCACTTTGACGGCCACATGACGATCGTGGCGCAAATCCTCTGCGAGATAGACGGTCGCCATACCCCCGGCCCCGACTTCCCGCACGATGCGGTATCGGTCCTGGAGGGCGTGGCTCAGTCTACTGGTTGCGTCGCTACTCATTCCTGTGCGGCCAGGGGCCGCCTCACCGAAGCTGGTCGGACCACGAGAAGGGTATCATGCGGCACCGGGGTGGAACCATCATGGGCCTTCCACCCACCAGGCAAACAGGATCGAGCGATGAAATGGCTCATCGCCCGACGTTGCCTCAGGACGGATCCGACCCGTTGCCGACGACGGCAAGTGGGATGTCGCCAAAGCCACTGCGCTGAGGATTCTGCCGGCCACTCGTGGCTTGACGCACATTGTCGCTGACGTGGTCGAATAGCTCCGTGAACGTCACAATCCCGTCCCCGTCCAGATCCCCGGAGCCGCGCAGCCCTTCGAGCAGGAAGTGCGTGAATACGCCATGCCCGCCCCAGCGCTCGTCCTCGAGGCTGAATTCGTTCGTGTCGGCCGCGGTCATCATGAGCCGGCGGGACGGAGTAAAGAGTCCCTGGAAGCCGCCCGCAATGTGATTTGCGTCACCTCCACCGACCACATCACCATCCGCGGTCCCGGCGGAGTGACACGCGTCCGCGATCACGAGCACCCGCTCGGCCGCGATCTGTCGCCGCAGGGCCGTCTTCACGTCCCACATCGGAAAGCCCGTCGCCGCGAGCGCGTTCAGGTCAGCATCCGTCGGCAAGAGGTAGAGATTGTCCGGACGTCCCGGATCCGGCGCACCGTGCCCCGCATAGTAGATGACAACGAGGTCGTCCCAGTCGGCCTGCTGGAGGAAGACGAAGAGCGCCTCGCGCATCGCCGCACCCGTCGCGCGTTCATTTTCCAGATAGAGCACCTCGTCGAACGGCCCAGCCGCGTCACTCTCGAGAAACTCCTTCACTGCACGCGCATCGGCGGGCGCGAACTCGAGGTTCGGGATGTCGGCCGAACCGTACTCCCCGACACCTACGACCACGGCCCAGCGCTTGTCGATCCGCGGCGCAGCGATGGTCTGCACTGTCTGGCCGCGCGGGCCCTGAGCAACGATCTCTACGGTATCCTGACTGATGGGAAGCGTGAATTCGCGACTGAACCGACGCGCATCTGTCCCGGCCAGCCCCAGACGATCGATCTCCTCAGCGGTCATCTCCTCGAACTGGGCCGGCTGCCCCTGCACCTCGACGGTGCTGGCAGCGCCGACGACGACGCCCTCCAGACGTACGAGGTTCTGGACATCCGACAGGCCACCCTCGTTCCGCCGCACAACACCGATGCCTCGGGTCGCGGCACCGTCGTCCGGAAGAACATCCGCGCTGATGACCGCCAGGCCGGGAGCATCGTTGGATGAGCTTCCCGACGACGTTGCGGGGCCGGCGGCGGCGCTCGCAGTCTGGACGGTGGACTCCTGAATCGAGCCCGGATCAGGCACCCAGTACATGGCTTCCTGCCACGAGCGGGCTGCCCAGTCGTTCACGACCGGACCGATGAACTCCTGGATCACCTCCTGAGTGGCCGCACGGATCGCCTTCGCACGAGCGGCCTGATCGGTGGCCTCGATTGCACGGGCGTCGGCGACCGCATCCGAAACGACCTCGCCGTGATCGAGCCGGAGCGCCCGGACCGCGACTTCCGTGGTGGCCGTGATCAACGAGCCACCACCTGGATTGTCCCTCGTCGCGTAGTCCGCGACGCCGAGCACGAGGACCTGAGCACCCCAATCGCGGCCCAGCTGAGTCGCGGCCCCGTCGTTACCGTTCATCGCAGCCATCACGAGTGCCTGTGCGGCCTCGTCGATCGCCAGCGCCGGGTCGATGACGGGGAAGCCCGCCTCGAGCAGGAACGATGTCATCTCGCGGGAAGCCACCTTTCCTCGACCCTCTTCCTGAATGAACACCATCATCCGCGGGAGATCTCCCTCGAAAGAGATCTCCTGAGCCGCCGAGGAAAGTGGCGAGAGGACGCCGACCACTACGAGCATGGCTCCAAGGGCGTATCCAGTGAGCGTAGGAAGTCTCATGATCATGTCCCGTCCCTGAGGCGCTCCAGGGCCCGGCGGGCATCCCGGTGGCTCGGATGGATCTCGAGTGTCGCCTCGTAGTGCTGGATCGCGAGGTCGTTCTCGCCCTGATCCTCGTACGCGATGGCCCGGCTGAATTCGATCGTGGCCTGAACCGGTATCGACTCCATCTCCGCGCGATCCGACGGCGGAGTGAGGTTCAGGGCGCTGCCGAAATCGTCGGCGAGATTCACCACGACAGAAAAGAGCTCGGTCGTCTTGTCGCTCTTCTTCATTACAGAGACGATCTCGGACGTCTCGACGTCGACGGCGCGGATATCCATGCGCAGGTTGTCGACGATGCTCGTCACCTGTCCAAGAAAGACATACTGGACACCAAGCATCTTCCCGACTTCGATTGCGGCGGAGTCGTCGATTCGGCCCGAGAGGCTGAGGTCCTGCTCGCGCAGAAGGGCATTCAACTGGGCCCGTTCGACGACCCGCATCCCCTCCCGCCCGCTGAACTCGGTCACCAGCATCGCACTGAGCGCTTTGCCCAACTGCACCGAGGCCCCTCCCTCGCCCATCATCCAACTGTTGAAGTCCATGACGGCAACGGTGGGCACGTCCTGAGCGGCCACTGGAGCCCCGACGAGGGCCAGTGCAACAGCAAGGACTTTCAGCCTTGGAGCGATGGGGGGTGTGCGCATCCGGTTCTCCGAGTGGGGGCCAAGCCCCCGGAAACGCTTTCTTCGAGGGCACGAACGGCGGGCGAAAGGGGATTTTTCCCTTTGCCCGCCGTTTGGCCACCTCCTATAGTTTACGGTAGTACCTGAGGGGATGCGAGAAGATTCTGACTTCCTCGTCTTCCCTCGTTTTGTCTGGAGAATCTCCGCCGCTCCCCGAGGAGCAATGCCATGATTCATGCACTCCGAGGCCCTACCGGGCGCCTCTTCCTCCTCCTCGCGGGGATCACCGTGTCCGGCTGTGCCGCGGGGCTTCCCGAAGTCGACCCGGCGGATATCCCACGCCTGCAGCAGGCGACTGCTGCTACGCCGGACGACACCGACCTTCAAGTTCAGTTGGGTATGGCCCAATTCAAGGCCACCGACTACGAAGCCGCACGCACGGCCCTTCAAAGCGCCGTAGATGGGGGCAACGAGTCGGGTGCCGCGTTCCTGTATCTGGGTATGGTACAGGAGGAACTACAGGATTGGTCCGCTGCCCGCGTGGCATACAACCAATACTTACGAGTCGGGGAGTCCTCCGCCGGTCGTGCCGAGGTTCGGAAGCGGCTCACGCTCATCGGTCGCAACCTCCTCCGCGCGCAGGCCCAGCAGGCGCTCGCCCAGGAAGCCGAGATCACAGCAACCTCAGCCATCACGCCCCAGTCCGTGGCCGTGATGCCGCTGGCATTCAACTCGGAACGTGCCGATCTCGAACCGCTGATCTACGCCTTGTCGGACATGATGATCACGGACTTCAAGGTCTCGAATGCGCTGGTCGTGCTCGAGCGAGCTCAGGTCCAGACGCTCCTCGACGAGATGGCTCTGACTTCGGGCGGATATGCGGACGTGGAGACAGGCGCACGCGCAGGTCGGATGCTGCGCGCGGAGCACGTTGTCCAGGGCGTGCTGACGACGCTCGGCGACGATGATCTACAAACCGACGCCGACATCTTGAACGTGCCGAGGGGCGGATCCGCCGGACAGTTCACGGAGTCTGCACAGCTCGAGCAGCTCTTCGACATGGAGAAGCAGATCGTGATCCGCACGATCCGCGAAGTCCTCGGTGTGACCCTCACGCCCGCGGAAGAGCAGGCAATCCTCGAGAACCGCATGGAGAACGTGCTCGCCTTCCTGGCCTACGGGCGCGGACTCCGCGAGCTCGACCAGGGCAACTACGCGGAGGCACAGGCCGAGTTCGATCTCGCGATCTCGCTCGAGCCGGGCGCGTTCGACGGCATGGACCTCGCGCTGGCCGAGACCGCCGCACTGACAGAGTCGATCGGGACGAGCACAGGCGATCTGGCAGGGATTGCGAGCGCTACCGGTGAGACGGGTGCCGGCGTCTTCGCGCCCCCTTCGGCGAACACCACCGAGGGCCTGACCGCCATTGGCATCGAGGACCCCCGCCCCGTCGGAGCCGGCGCGGTGCCCGAAGACGATCCGGGTGCTCAGACTGCTGGCCAACCGGGGAGCGCGACGGTCGGTAGTCGCGGCTTCGGCGGCGCAGGCGGAATCCTGACCCAGGTAGCCGAGGGCGTCGATCCGACCCCGACGGCCGGGACGCTGGGAGTGGGATCGGCAGAGCAAACGCAGAATCCCACGTCGGAGCAAACGCAGCCGACCACCCGGGAACCGGTGCAGGAGGTTCAGGGCCAGGAAGGTGGTGTCGCCGCACAGGCACAGATCCGAATCGTCATCACGCGCCCCGGAGGTGAGCAGTGATCCGTGGAGCGAGGACCGGCAGGATCGCCCTGGCGCTGAGTGTCGCGCTGGCTGGATCTGCGGAAGCACAGTCTGTCGGTACTGGCGTCGACTACCTCGGTTATGACTTCGAAGCGGGGCTCAACGCGGACGCGGCCCAGCTCTTCCTGGTACCGCTCGCGGTCCGCATCCCTGTGAATCAGAACCTCCGCTTCGACCTCTTTTCGGCCTGGGCCGACGGACGGGTCGAGCAGAACAACAACACGCTCAAGCTGACGGGCCCGGTCGATACGAGTATAAAGGGGTCGTGGCAGGCCACTCCCTGGGCGATGGTCTCGATCGGTGTGAACGTGCCCACGGGAAACTCGGCTCACGACAGTGAAGAGGCGATCGTCGCCTCCGTGCTCTCGAACGACCTGCTTGGCTTCCGGGAGGCCACCTGGGGCACGGGCCTGGCTCTGACTTCGTCGGTGGCTGCTGCCAGAAAGGTAGGCGGCTGGGGCCTCGGCATCGCTGCCGCCTACGCCGCGCGTAGTGGCTTCGAGCCCACCTCGCCCGATGATCCCACCGCACCCGCGCTCGACCTGACCTATCAGCCCGGAAACGAAGTCCGCATCCGTGGCGGTCTCGATCGCAACTTCGGCAACAGCACGCTCACACTCGGTGCGACCTTCATCAATTACGCCGAAGACAAGATCTCCGACGATCTCGGAGACAACCGCAACCTATTCCAGGCCGGTAGCAGAATCCGCTTCGATGCCACGTACGCTTTTCGGGCGGGCGCGGGCGTGTGGACGATCTACGGCGCGGACCTGATTCGTCAGAACGGAGACCTTCGTGTCGCGCTCGTCGACGAAGCGAATGTGCCGGTCGGGGAGGACATTCTCCTGACGGCAAAGCAGAATCTGATCGTTGCCGGCGTCATGGGGACCGTCGGGCTCGGGGACGGCTTCGTCTTCCGACCGCACGTGGACTTCAAGAACCAGGCGCGCGAAGAAGCCGACGGCAACACGGCCGGCTCCGGCTGGATCTTCGCTGCCGGCGGCGACATTCCGCTCAGAATCTTCGGCGGCTACGAATTCTTCCCGAAGGCTCGCGTCTACTGGGGCGCCATCGAAGACCCTACCGGCGCCAACGTTGGCCTCCTCGGCCTGGAAGTGAAAGGGACGCTGCGCCTCAACTTCTGACGGTGCGCGACAGGCGTTCGACATCTAGGATGGGCGTCCGACCTCGGGGTCGGGCGCCCTTTCTCTTATTCCACGGACGCTACCCATGAGTGCCATTCGCAGGATTGCCGTCAACACGGGCGGTGGTGACGCACCCGGCCTGAACGCGGTCATCCGGGCCGTAGTCCTCACCGCCGAGCAATTCGGTTGGGAGGTGTACGGAATCAAAGACAGCTACGACGGCCTGTTCGAAGAGGACGGCGTCATCCGACTGGACCGGAACTCCGTGCGCGGCATCACGCACATGGGAGGCACGATCCTCGGCACGACGAACCGCGGGAATCCGACACGCTGGCCCGTAAATCAGGCAGACGGGTCCGTCGCCTACGAAGACCGCTCGCAGGCCGTCATCGACGCACTGGCCCGTCTCGAGATCGATGCTCTCATCGCCATCGGCGGCGACGGGTCGCTCGACATCGCCAACACGCTGTCGAAGAAGGGGCTCAACGTGGTCGGCGTCCCAAAGACGATCGATAACGACCTCGCGGCCACGATGATCACCTTCGGCTTCCAGACGGCGGTGGAGACCGCTACGGACGCGATCGGCAAGCTCCACTCCACGGCAGAATCGCACGAGCGGGTCATGGTCGTCGAGTTGATGGGCCGCACCGCGGGTTGGATCTCTCTGTTCGCGGGAGTCGCCGGAACAGCAGACGTGATTCTAATTCCGGAGATTCCGTACGACCTGAAATCGGTGTGCGCGAAGATCCAGCAGCGGTACGAATGTGGCCGCAATTTCGCGATCGTGGTGGTGGCCGAGGGCGCGTACCCGGTCGGGGGCACCCCGCTGTTCCAGCAGACCAACGAAGGGGCGAAACGCCTGGGGGGCATCTCCAGCATCGTGGCGGACGACATCCACGAACACACCGGGCGCGAGACCCGAGAGCTCGTACTCGGCCATTTGCAGCGAGGCGGGAGCCCGAACGCGTACGACCGACTACTGGCGCTGCGCTTCGGGTCCGCCGCGGCGAAGCTCGTCGCCGAAGAGAAGTTCGGAACGATGGTGGCACTCGCCCCTCCGAAGGTGCTGGCGGTACCACTCGAAGAAGCCGTCGCCAAGATCAAGAACGTACCGCTCGATCACGACGTCATCGCCACCGCACGTTCGCTCGGGATCTCGCTCGGAGACTGATTTCAGAACGGACGATCGTCGCACTGGTCCGTGTGGCTCTGTCTGTCGGACCCTCCCTCGTGGCGCAGTCCGCCACCAAGCAGGTCGTTCCGGCGCCCCTCCGCGATCACGCGGAGGAGCGCAGCGCTCCGGCCGAATCGATACGGGACGCGCGGATCGCAGGGATCAGGCCC
>JBDGVS010000005.1:0-23679 GCA_039585535.1 Gemmatimonadota bacterium
CGGGAGATGTCGCCTTCCTCCAGCGTCATCACGGTATCGCCGTCCCGGTCTCGCAGAACCGTTATCGGTGGCGTCACAGGCGTCGAGTACGAATCCGTGAAGTACGCACCGTCAGGAGAGATGGAAACGACATGATTCGCGCTGTCCGGCGTGAGCAACGCCACATCGCCGTCGTCCAGGTTCACGCGGTACAGGTACTCGAAGTAAGGGTCGCCGGGCTCGCGCTCGTTGCCGACAAAAGTGACCGTGCGCCGATCCTCGTCGACGTCCCGAATATCGAGAGCATTCCAGTCGCCCGAGGTCACCTTCCGCTTGAGTGCTCCACTCTCGGCATCGTAGAGAAAGAGGTTCCCCCAGTTGTCGCGCTGCGAGAACCAGAGGATCTCGTTCGACGCCGACAGGTAGCGCCAGCCGCTCTGTGACTCGTAGAACGTTTCTTCGATCTCCTCGAAGACGTCGCGGACCTCACCGGTGCGGGCATCGGCTACGCGCACCTTCGCCGACTTGTGGTCGCGAGACGTCGAGACGAATACGAAGTGCGACGCGTCGGCCGCCCACTCGAGGTCACCCAGCTGACCACCACACTCGATATGGTCGCTGCACGTCGAACGGTGCTGGTCCGGTGCCATGTTCAGGCGAACGACATGGTCTCCCGCGGGTCGGTCGAGATCCAGTACGACTCGAGACACTCTAAAAATCACGGTGTCCTCGGGCATTGGATACGCCCACGTGTCCACCACCCCATGGCCCACCTTGGTGGAGGTGAGGGTCAACGTGCCCACGCCGCGAGCGTCGTGCTGGAAGGTGGCGATCTTCCGGGAGTCGGGGGACCACTTCACCACCGGGCGGTCACGCCGAACCCATCCGGCGTTGTTCGTCCCGTAGCCGAAGCCCTCGACACCGTCGGTGGTGAGTTGGGTTTCGACCCCACTCTCACGGTCGCGGACCCACAGGTCGTGGGCACGGATGAATACCACGGTGCGACCATCAGGTGATGCGATCTCGCTCGACTCCACCGGAGCCAGCGCCGAGCGGCCAGGAGCGCAGCGGTACTCGGTCAGATCGCAGCGGACGGATCCCGCTTCGCCAGCCTCCACGACCACCTCGTGGCCCTCGAAGCTCAGCCCTTCGATCGGCAGCTCCAGCGCACCGAACGACGCTCCGATGGCGGCGGACAGGGCCGTCGCCATCCGATCGTGATCGAACATCCTGCCCTTCTCACCGGAGGTCGGATCGACCATGACGAACTCGGTCCCACCCGGCACTTCATTGGCATACCAGAAGCGCCCATCGTCGAGCCACCGTGGCGTGACGCTCCCCCCGTACACCATTGGGCTCGTCTGCTCGTTCAGGAAGCGCTCTGCACGTGCGTAGTCGTCGGCGGTGAGCTGTGTGACCTGAGCAGACAGGGGAGAGCCCGCCGCGGCAGCCATGCCGAGGAGGACGAGCGGCGTCCGAAGGACGGCGGGAAACCGTGGCGAGGCGACAGTCAGTCGCATGGAATCGTCTCCATGAAGTCGTTCATCTACCCGCACCATGAGATCTCCCACGGCGCGAACGTCGAAGGGTCGGCCCGGAATAGCGCTCCGGCCGACCCACTTCTGGAAATCTCACCTCACCCTCGGCAGGCAGCAAATGAACCCCCATCGCCGAACAACCGTCGGAAACGGTCTGGCCCTCTCCCCGGCGCTCGGCTACGGTTTGCCCACGCATAAGAAACGCATCTGGAGACCCGCCATGCCTCGCCTTCGTTACGCGAACGCCGTCCTCTCGATCGCCGTCCTGGCCGCGTCGGCCCTGGCCGGGTCACTCACGGCTCAGACCAATGAGAAGCGACCTCTCGAGATCGCCGACTATCGCCTGTGGCGGACCATCGAAGACGCCAGCATCTCCGACGATGGGCAGTGGTCGACGTGGACATACGCCAAGGTGCGCGGCGACGACACGCTCCACGTACGGGCTCTCGACGACGACGCTCGGTACGAAGTGGCCCGGGCATCGGGCGGGAAATTCTCGGGTGACGGCCGGTGGGTCGGGTACACGATCAAGCCGGGATTTCTCGAGATGGAACGGCTGGAGCGCGAGAGCGAATCCGCCGTGTCGCAGGTCGGACTTATGAATCTCACGACCGGCGAGATGCTCCTCTGGGACGACGCACGTGACTTCGGCTTCTCCGGAACGTCGAGCCACTTCTATGTGAAGAAGCGGCCGTCCTCCGACGATGCGGAGCATGACGGAACGGACCTCATCCTGCGCAATCTCACCGAGGGTTTCGAGGAGTTGATCGGAAGCGTGGCCGATCTCGCTTTCAATGAGACGGGGAGCCACCTGGCCTTCACCGTCGACAACGCCGGCGGGGACGGCAACGGGTTGTATCTGGTCGACCTCTCAACGGGAGCGCGACGCGGGCTCGACAACAGCAAGGACCGCTACGCGCGACTCACCTGGTCGGAAGACGGGACCACACTCGCTGCACTACGAGGGACGAAGGCTGAGGGCTTCGTGGAGCGCGCGAACTCCGTCGTCGCATTCTCGGATGCGACCTCGTCACCCCGACGCTTCGACTACTCCTCGGACGGACCTGACCTCAAAGACGGGTGGGTGATCAGCGAAAAAGGCACTCTTGTCTTCAACGAAGACGCTTCGACGCTCTTTGTTGCGACGAAGCCGCAGCGTGAAGAGGCCGGCGAGTGGGGTGACGACGGCCTCCCGCTGGCCGACGTGAACATCTGGCATTGGGAAGACGATCGGATTCAGGCCGAGCAGCAGCAGGACCTCGATGACGATCTCGACCGGACCTTCGTTGCGGCGCTCCACCTCGATGACGGAGCGCTCGTCCATCTCGCGGACGAACGCATGCGCACGGTCGAGCTTCCGCGCCACGGGCGGTGGGGTATCGGCCGAGACGACCGCGAGTACGTGTCCGACTGGAAGCCACGGATCGCAGACTTCTATCGGGTGGACACACGCACGGGCGTGCGCACCTCCGTCCTCGAAGGACAGTTGCGTACCCTCGGACTTTCCCCCGATGGCGAGCACTACCTCTACTGGAAGGACGGCCACGTCTGGGACTACCTCATCGCCGATGATGAGCACGTGAATCTGACGGCAGCCACGCCGGCAGACTTCACCAACGCCGAGTTCGATCGCTTCGGAGAGAAGCCTCCGTACGGCGTGGCCGGGTGGGCCGCCGACGGGCGCGGCGTACTGCTCAATCACCGGTACGACGTGTGGCTACAGCCACTCGACGGAAGCGACGCAGTGAACCTCACAGGGGGCTTCGGCGAGGAGGGAGAAATCCGCCTCCGGTATGTCCGCACCGACCCCGACGAGCGCGAGATCGATCTGGACGAGCCACTCCTCCTGGAAGCGTACGGCGAGTGGACCAAGAAGGAGGGCTTCTTCGAGCTCGATGGCGACGACCTGGAGGAGCTGGCCTGGGAGGATGCGCGTTTCAGAAATCCGATGAAGGCCAATGGCGCCGAGCGATATCTGTTCACGGTACAGACATGGCAGGATTTCCCGGACCTCTGGATGACCGAGGGAGATTTCGAGAACCGCGAACGGGTGACCGTCGCGAACCCCCAGCAGGAAGAGTTCCTGTGGGGCACCCGAATCCTCTTCGACTACACCCTCGCAGATGGAACGCCGCTCCAGGGGACGCTGGCCATTCCGGAGACGTACCAGGAGGGAGAGAAGCTCCCGATGGTCGTCCGTTTCTACGAGAAGTACTCACAGGATCTGCACGCGTACCCGACGCCCATCTACCGGCACCAGCCCAACTTCGCGGGCCTGGTGAGCAACGGCATTCTGCTCATGCAGCCCGATGTGCACTTCCGCATCGGTTCGTCGCACTCCGACATGCTCGAGGCGGTCGAAGCGGCTACGCAAAAAGTGATCGACCTGGGGTACGCCGACCCGGAGGCGGTGGGCTTGAGTGGGCACTCGTACAGCGGAGGCGGCAGTGCCTACATCGCCACGCGGTCCGACATGTTCGCAGCCGTCGCGCACGGAGCCGCACCGATCAACCTTGTGAGCGAGTTCAACCAGCTCTTCGTGGGGAACGGGCGGAACAACCACAGTTACGACATCTACGGCCAGGGTCGGTACGCGACCAACCCGTACGACGACTTCGACCTCTACTGGCGTGAATCACCGATCTCGGGCGTCGAGGACATGAACACGCCCGTGCTGTACCTGCACGGCGAAGAGGATCCCACCGTGAACTGGGAGCAGGGTCTCGAGTGGTACAACGCGCTCCGCTTCCTCGAGAAGCCGGTGATCTGGCTCTCCTACCCGGACGAGGGGCACGGACTGAGGAAGCTTCAGAATCGGATCGACTTCCAGTACCGGCTTCAGGACTTCTTCGATCATCACCTGAAGGGTGTGCCCGCTCCGGGCTGGATGACCGACGGGGTGCCTCAGGCCGAAAAGGATCGTCACCTGCGCGAGTATGCACCGCGGATCTTCAGGCCACGGCTGATCGGGTAGGCGGGTGCGGGTCGCGGGTCAGCCCCCAGCGCCAGCCTCCCCGACCGCCTGACTCTCTCCGAACATCGTCCACACGGAGAGAAACATCCCCGCGATGATGGGCCCGATCACGAAGCCCGAGATCCCGTACGTCGTGAGCCCTCCGAGCGTCGAGACCAGGATGAGCCAGTCCGGCATCTTCGTGTCGCGACCCACCAGGAGTGGCCGCAGGATGTTGTCGACTACACTGATGACGAGCGCCCCGAACACGAGAAGCACGAACCCTTTCCCGAACGAGCCTCCTGCCATGAGGATCACTGCCGCAGGGAGCCAGACCACAGCCGCTCCGACGGCCGGAAGGATCGACAGAAAGATCATGACCACGCCCCAGAAGGTGGCTCCCTGGATTCCCAGGATCGCGAACATCACTCCACCGAGCGTGCCCTGTACCGCGCCGACTACGAGGGTGCCTTTGATCGTGGCCCGGCCGACCTCGGCGAACTTCGCGAAGAGATTACGCTCTCTGTGATCGCCCAGGGGCAACGCCCACGTGACCTTGTCAAGCAGCTCCTCACCGTCACGGAGCGCGAAGAACAGCAGGTAGAGCATGATGAAGAACATCAGGGCGAATCGCGTGACATTCTGCCCCACGCTCACTGCGATGCCCGCTATGAAGCCACTCGCCTCGAGGGCAGCGGTCGAAATTCGCTCCTGAATCGTGGCGGGTTCGATGCCCAGACTCTGGAGCAGCGAGACCATCTCGGGCGGCAATGCAGCCTCGAAGCGCTCGAGAATAGCGGCTGGGTCGACCCGGCCTGCCTGAAGGTTCTGATATAGCTGCAACCCCTGCTCGGCCACGGCCCCGGAAATGAGCAGCGTCGGTACAAGCACCGCGAATAGAATGATCAACAGGGTCAGTAACGCGGCGACCGACGGTCGACCGGGGACCCTCTGCTCGATGCGGCGCTGCACCGGGAGGAAGATGATCCCCATGATTGCGGCCCAAAATATGGGCTGGAAAAAGCTGGAAAGCACGACGACGAACGCGACCGTAAGGACGGCCAACAGCATGTAGAAGAACGCGTTCTCGGTCTTGCTGGTGACAGCGGATGGGGCGGTAACCAAGGGGCTTCGTGGCTGGAGGAACGGCGCAGCAGCGAGGCACGATACCGCGTCAGTGCCTCCTGGGCACGCTCCCGATCAGACCTGCGGAGGTGTGTCGTCCGGTGAGGAGGGGGACTGTTGTTCCGTTCCGTCGACGCCATCCTGACGCTGCAGGCGACGCGGCATGTCCCCACCACGCACGAGTTGCTCGATCTGACCGATCAAGGTGTCGTCGCCCGCGGTGCTCCCCCCGAAAAGACCGTCGTCGGTGTCGAGCTCGTCCATACGCTGGACGACGCTGTGGAGGTTGATCCATTTGTCGAAGCGCTCGCTCGCACGCACGACGGAATAAAAGAGACGCGGGCGCTTCCCGCGGCCAGCGATGAAATCGAGAATGATCGCACCGGTCGCCAGCCAGACCGCTGCGAAGTCCTTCATGCCGTCCAGGATGAGCTTCACCTGGAAGATCGCGAAGTCGCGCAGGGTCACACTGCGTGAGGCGACAGTCATTGGCTCGTTGGTCATATGTTCAATCTAGGGTCGAGCGCGTACTGTCGCTCATCGGGACCGACCCTACGGTTGCGAGGTTGGGAAGGTTCACCCGACAGCGCAGAGCCTCACTCCCGTGTCGAGTAGACGTAACGAGGTCGTCTCTCGCGACATCGACAGGTACAGCCAGGAACCAATCTCGAGTGGGGTCGTACGAAGCGATCCCTCCGCGATCAGACCGGAAGCCCAAGCCCATGAGGCGACTCTCCCCGTCCGGTGCCCTAACGGGCATAGCCGCAGCCGCTCTTTTCGCGGCAGCGTGCGGGGGAGAGCGGATGGAGATGTCGCGGCAGGAGGGCACAGTACCCTGGGAGATCGACGGGGCGACCTCGAACCCGGTCGCCGCATCCTTCCTCGGCCAGGAAGCACCCCCAGCGGTCGGGCGTCCGACGACCGGTGGAGGGATCGGACCCCGCATGAACCCCGATGAGACGCCGGGTCGCTGGCCATTCTACTGGACCCGAGCTGTTTACTCGGGGGCCCGTCGTGGATGGAATGGCGGCGGTGGTGGGCGAGGCGGTTCGTGGGCGACCGATTATCCGAAGGGCGACCGTCAGTTCCTGGTCGTGCTCAAGCGGTTGGTGCGCCTGAACGCCTACGACTGGGAGAACGCGGTCCAGTTGACCAACCCGGACCTCCGGCGCTTCCCGGTTCTCTATGCCGTCGAGGTCGGTCGGATGGACCTCACGGATCCTGAAGTCGAGGGCCTGCGAAGCTACCTCGAGGCCGGTGGCTTCCTGATCGTGGACGACTTCTGGGGGAGTCGGCAGTGGGCTCAGTTCGAGTACAACATGGATCGCGTCTTTCCGGACCGCTCGATCGTGGACCTTCCGCTGGACCATCCGATCTTCTCGGCGTACTACGACATCGAGCAGATCAAGCAGGTGCCGAACATCAACAACGGCGCGGGCGGATATCAGACCCATGAGCGCGACGGATACGTCCCGTACGTCCGGGGGATCACGGATGACAAGGGGCGACTCATGGTCGTGATCAACTGGAACACGGATCTGGGCGACGCGTGGGAGTGGGCCGAGAGCCCGTACTATCCCCTCGAATACTCGACGTTCGCCTACGAGTTGGGCACGAACATGATCGTTTACGGCATGAGCCACTAAAGGGACGGTTCATGGACGCGATCTTCGAATTCCTCTTCAAGTACCGCAGCCTGGTCTGGGAACAGGGCGACTTCGTCTTTGGAGCGCCCGCGTCGACTCGTCTCTGGCTCGGCGTCGCCGGGCTTCTCGCCGCGAGTGCGGTCGCTACGTACACGATCGCGCGGGGCAAGAGCACGGTAGCCGACCGCGGGATCATGGCCGGACTCCGCGTGGCGCTGCTCGGGCTGATCGTCTTCTGCCTGATGCAGCCGACGCTGGTCCTCTCGACCGTCGTGCCTCAGCAGAACTTCGTGGGCGTCCTGATCGATGACTCACGGAGCATGGGGCTCGAGAACGCGGACGGTAGCCTGCGAACCGACTTCGTCGCGGAAGCATTCGGGCCGGAGAGTGACCTGCTGGCGGAGCTTTCCGAACGCTTCGTCCTCCGCTTCTTCCGCTTCTCGGACGTCGCGACCAGGATCGACGCTCTCGACGAATTGACCTTCGATGGGACGCGCACCGACCTCGCGACCGCGCTCGACGGTGCCCGCGAGGAGCTGGCCGGCGTACCGCTCTCCGGCCTGGTGGTCGTTTCGGATGGTGCCGACAACGAGGACCGCCCACTCACAGAAGCACTCGTCCCACTTCAGGCTGCCGGCGTCCCGGTGTTTTCCGTGGGACTGGGCGACGAGTCGATCGAACCCGACATCGAGCTGGGTCGAGTCGAATTGCCGCGTGCGGTGCTCGAGGGCTCCACCCTGATGGTCGACATCGTTGTGACCCAGAGCGGATACGGTCAGCGCACGGTCCCGATCATCGTCGAAGACGATACGAGAATACTGGCAGAGGAGACCGTCGAGCTCGGCCGCGACGGCGAACCCGTGGTTGCCCGGATCGGATTTCAGCTGGACGGCTCCGGCTCCCGACGGATCGAGTTCCGCGTCCCGGCTCAGGAAGGCGAGCGCGTAGAGCGGAACAACCGGCGTACCGCCTGGGTCGACGTCGAGGGCGACCGCGAGAAAATCCTCTACTTCGAGGGTGAGCCGCGTTTCGAAGTGAAGTTCATGCGCCGCGCGGTGGAGGACGACGACAACCTTCAGCTCGTCGTCCTGCAGCGCACAGCCGAGAGCAAATTCCTCCGGCTCTCCGTGAGCGACAGCACGGAGCTCCAGTTCGGCTTCCCCGCCACGCGCGAGGAGCTGTATCGATACCGCGCACTGATCCTGGGCAGCGTCGAGGCTTCGTTCTTCACCTTCGACCAACTCCAGATGATCGCCGACTTCGTGTCGGAGCGGGGTGGTGGCCTCCTCTTCCTCGGAGGCCGTGACGCGTTCGCCGAGGGGGGCTGGCAGGGCACACCGGTCGAAGAGGTAATGCCCGTCATCCTTGGCGACCCACTGGGCGGCGACAGCGGGTACTTCCAGGAAGTGAAGGCGACCCCGACTCCGGCCGGGCTGGCACACCCCACCGTTCAGCTCGACGCAGAGCCGGTCGCGGTGAGCGCTCGCTGGGACTCGCTTCCACCACTCACGGTGGTGAATCCGGTCTTCGATACCAGGCCGGGTGCTACGACGCTCTTGTCGGGCCGAGCGGTGGCCGGGGGCCAGAACGTCGGCGGCCCGGACCAGGTACTCCTCGCCTTTCAGCGCTACGGACGCGGTACTTCGATCGCGCTGACGGCACAGGACACGTGGCTCTGGCAGATGCACGCGGACGTCGCACTCGAAGACCAGAGTCATGAGTCCTTCTGGCAGCAGATGCTGCGCTGGCTCGTGGACGGCGTGCCCACCGCGATCTCCGTCTCGACCGATCAGGAACGGGTCGAGCCCGGGGAAAGCGTGCGCCTCGTCGCGACGGTGAGCGACTCGACGTTCATCGACGTCAACGATGCGTCCGTCACCGCTCGGGTCACGAGCCCCAGCGGTGCGGTCGACGAGCTGACCGTAGAGTGGACGGTCGAAACCGACGGCGAGTACTCGGTCGAGTTCCGCCCCAGTGAACTGGGCGACTACGAGATCGAGCTGATCGCGGAGCGCGAGGGCGCCGAGCTGGGCACGGACCGCGCCTACCTGCACGCCGCCCCGAGTGATGACGAGTACTTCGACGCCGCACGCCACACGTCGCTATTGCAGCGAGTCGCGGAGGAAACGGACGGGCAGTTCTACACCCCCGAGACGGTCGGGACACTCCCGGAGGACATCACGATCAGTGGTGCTGGCGTCACCCTCATCGAGGAGCACGACCTCTGGGACATGCCGGTCATCTTCCTCCTGCTTCTTTTGCTGATGGGAGCGGAATGGGGCTTCCGCCGCGTACGGGGGCTCGTGTGACGAGAAGCCGACTGGGGTACCTCACCGTTCTCATCTTCGGCCTGATGGCGTCGGCCCCGGCGCACGCGTCCAGTCAGGGGCGCACCCACGCGGTCCTGATCGTCGGCCTTGGCGGGTCTGCGGAGTACAGGGAGAGCTTTCACGCCGAGGCGTCGACGATCTACCGAGCACTCATCGACGTGCACGGCATCGCCGCCGAGAACGTCACGTACCTGGGCGAGAAGGTAGAGGTCGATCCAGACATGATCGCGCTGCGATCGACGCGCGCGAACGTGCTCCAGACATTCGGTGAGATCGCGCAGCGCGCCGCACCGATGGATCGGCTTCTGGTGGTGATGATCGGTCACGGAACCGCATCGGGGGGAGACGTTCAGTTCAACCTCCCCGGTCCAGATCTTACGCCCGGCGACTTCCTCGAAGGTCTCGCGGCCTTTCCGACGCAGACGCTGGCTCTGGTACACACGGGCTCCGCGAGCGGCGGCTTTGTAGCACCCCTCTCGGGTCCGAATCGGATTCTGGTCGCGGCCACACGCACCGAGCGCCAGCTGAACGCGACAGAGTTCGGGCAATTCTTCGCCGCCGCCCTCACGGGTGAAGGCGCGGATCTGGACAAGGACGAGCGTGTTTCGCTCCTCGAAGCGTACCTGTATTCCCGCCGAGAGGTCGAACGCCTCTACGAAGACCAGAACGAGATGCTCACCGAGACCGCGGTCCTCGACGACAACGGAGACGGCGAACTCAGCCACGACGCTGGTGTCGCCGGTCCGGACGGCCCTCTCGCCGCCACCTTCGTGCTGGGAGGTATCTCGGGTACGGCGGGTCAGGTCCCGGACGATCCCGCACTCGCACGTCTGTACGAGGAGCGGGCCGAAATTCAGGCCAGGGTCGACGAAGTGCGCAGTCTGCGCGATCAGATGGACGAGACGACGTACCTGGACGCTCTCGAACCCCTTCTGGTCGAGCTCGCGCTCAAGAGCCGTGAAATTCGGGCCGCTGAAGGAGGTGGCGCTTGAATCGCGCATGGCGTCGTATCGCGATCGGGGCCGTGTGTGCGTCCGCCACCTTCGCGACGGCAGGCTTCGCTCCCACGGGCGTGGACGCGCAGGACCCGGCTGCGGCACGCTCGGCGCTCCGGTCTGGCGCCTACGAGGACGCGATCGACCAATACGAACGCCTGCTGGGCGGCGAGCCCGGATCGTCGTCGATGCGCGTGAGCCTGATGACCGCCATGGTCGCCACGGGGCGGTACGAGGACGCAGTTCAGGTCGGTCGAGACGCGCCCGACCCCACTTCCGTGGCCAACGCGACCGGCGAAGCCCTGCTCCGCCTCGGACGGCTCGACGAAGCAGCGGCAGCGTTCCAGGCCGCGATCGACGCCGACGGCGTCTGGCGACTCACGGCCGAGGCGAACCTGGCTGAGCTCCTCTTCGATCGAGGAAGAATCGACGAAGCCATGGAGCGCTTCGACCAATTCATCGACGTCTACAATGCGGCAGACGGTGAGTTGGGCTCGCGCGATCTCGTCGCGGTCGGACGCGCCGTACGGTATCTCGGGAGAGCCGAACCGGAGCTCTTCATGGATGCCCTTCGGGCCTTCGATGAGGCCGCCCGAACCGACCCGACGTGGGCCGAGCCACTCATACGCGCGGGCGAACTCTTCCTCGAGAAGTACGACAGCCCCGGGGCCAAAGAGGAACTCGGGAAGGTCCTGGCACAGAACCCTCGCCACCCCGACGCCCTCTTCATTATGGCGCAGTCCCTCGCCTTCGATGGAGCCGCCGGCACAGGACCCACTCTGGATTCTCTGCTGGCGGTCAACAACCGGCATGTCGAAGCACGTGCGCTGATCGCCACGCGTCACCTGAGTAATGAGGCGTGGGAGGAGGCCCGCGCGGAGGCCGAGGCCGCGCTCGAGGTGAACCCCAACTCCCTCGAGGCCCTCACGGCCCTGACCGGTTCCTACCTGCTCCAGAACGACCGGGCAGCGTTCGCCTCGACCCGGAGCCGAGCGCTGGCCATCAATCCGGCGTACGCGCAGATGGACATCGAGCTCGCCGAACTCTCGGTGCAGACCCGCCGCTACGCGCAGGCGGTCGAACGGGCTCAGGCCGCGGTCGCGCTGGACTCCGCGGCGTGGGAAGGCTGGGGTCTCATGGGGATGAACCAGCTCCGGCTCGGCGACATCGAGGCGGGCAGGGCAAATCTGGAGCGGGCCTTCGAAGGCGACCCGTACAATCCGTGGTTCAAGAACAACCTCGACTTGCTCGACACCTTCGATCGGTACGAGCCACACCGGACCGCGCACTTCGAGCTCTTCCTCCACGGCACCGAAGACGAGTTGCTCGCCAACTACCTCGCTCCCATCGCCGAGGAGGCGTTCGACTCGCTTTCGCGACGCTATTCAGTCGAGCCAACCCTGCCGGTCCGCGCGGAGCTCTTCCCGAACCACGCAGACTTCTCCGTACGTACGCTCGGCGAGGCCGGACTCGGAGCGCTGGGTGTCAGCTTCGGACGGGTGCTGGTCATGGATTCCCCGTCGGCCCGTGAGGTCGGTGATTACAACTGGGCATCGGTCTTCTGGCACGAGCTGGCTCACACCTTTCACCTCGCCCTGTCCGACAACCGGGTCCCACGCTGGTTCTCCGAAGGGCTCGCGGTACACGAGCAAAGAAAGGCTCGGGAGGGCTGGGGTCACCAACCCTCGATTCAGTTCCTGACGGCGCTCCGAGAAGAGCGACTCAAGAAGGTCAGCGAGCTGAACGACGGCTTCATGCGACCCGACTACCCCAACCAGGTCATCTTCTCTTACTACCAGGCGTCGCTGGTCTTCCAGCTGATCGAAGACACGTACGGCTTCGAGGCCATCCGGAACATGCTGGTTGGATACCGGGACGGACGCTCCACGGCGCAGCTCTTCGAGCAAGAGCTCGATGTGTCGGTCGAGGACTTCGATGACACCTTCGACGGCTACATCCGTGATCGCTTCGCTACGCCGCTGGCCGGACTGGTACCGCTCGGTGACCCACCGGGCCCCGAAGCGAGTATCGACGACGTACGGGCCTTCGCCCAGGCCCATCCGGGGGATCTCGTCACGCGTCTCCGTCTTGGAAGCATGTTCTTTCGCGACGAGCGATGGGGTGACGCCGAAGAGGAGTTCGGAGCCGCACTGCGGATCTTCCCGGAGTACGGAGGCCGCGACAGCCCCTACTACTTCCTGGCCCGCATCCATCGGCAGCGCGGCGAACTCGAGCAGGCTCAGGCCGCGCTTGCTCGGTTGAACGCCCTTTCGGAATCGAACTACGACGCCCTTCTGCTCCAGGCGGAGATCCTCAGCGAACTCGACCGCCCGGCCGAGAGTGCAGCCGCGCTCGACAAGGCCGTGCAGATCTGGCCATACGAGATCGACCTGCACGTAGAGCTCGCGAGCCTCCAAGCCGCACTGGGCGATGCGCAGAGCGAAGTGCGTGAGCGAGCCGCGGTGGTCGCACTCGATCCCGTGGACCGCGCCGAGGCGCTCTACCTGCTCGCGACTGCGCAGCATGGCGCCGGCGATCTCATAAATGCCCGGCGGTCCGTGATGGGGGCACTCTCGATCGCCCCGAACTACGACGAGGCGCTCGAGCTGCTTCTCCTGATTCGGAGCGCCGGATCATGACCCGTATCCGCCCGATCGCCCTCTCGATGACGGCCCTCACGCTCGTCGCTGGAAGCATCGCCGCACTCGGCACGAAGACCGCAGCGGCGATTCCCGGAGAGCGAGAGTACTCCGGGGTCGGAGTCGTGCAGCAGGATATAAGCCCACCCTACGATGGACTCTTCCACTTCGCCCGCATCGCGTACACCGCGGGTGGCCGGGGCGGCTTCGGAGGTGGGCGCGGGCGAGGCCGTGGAGGCGCGATGTGGGCGCACGATTACCCACGCGCGGATCGCAACTTTCTCGCGATCCTCCAGGAGACCACGTACATCCAGACGGAGCGCGCCTCGTCCAACGTGCTCACCCTGGCTGACCCGGACCTCTTCAAGTATCCGGTCACCTACATCGTCGAGCCCGGCGCCTGGAACCCGACCGACCCGGAGGTCGAGGCACTCGGCTCCTATCTGCGGAAGGGCGGCTTCCTCATCGTCGATGACTTCCGGGGCCCGCGCGAACTCCGGAACCTCGAGTTCCATCTGAATCGAGCCCTCCCCGAGCTGGACATGATGGAGGTCGACGAGAGTGACGAGATCTTCGACTCCTTCTTCCGTATCACACCGAGTGACGTGGTGCCGCCGTATGGGGGGTATCCTGGTGCCTGGTACGGGATCTACGAAGACAACGATCGGACCAAGCGCATCCTGGTCATGATCAACGCCAACAATGACATGGCGGAGTACTGGGAGTTTTCCGATCGCGGCTACTACGCGATCGACCTCTCGAACGAAGCATACAAGCTGGGCGTGAACTACGTGATCTACGCGATGACCCACTAATGAACGGAGACAACCTTGTCTGACGTGATCGGAACCGTGCAGCTCGACGACGCCAACGACGTCGCACTCGCGGATAAGCTAAAGAACGGCCGCGAGCAGATGATCGGCGAGTTGCGCAAGCTGATCGTCGGGCAGGAAGAGGTGATCGAACAGGTCCTCCTCTCCCTCTTCGTGGGCGGCAACAGCCTCCTGATCGGCGTCCCCGGGCTCGCAAAAACACTGCTGATCCACTCGATCGCCCAGGTCGTCGACCTGAAGTTCTCGCGGATCCAGTTCACGCCCGACCTGATGCCTTCGGACATCACGGGAACGGACATCATCCAGGAAGATGCGGAGACCGGGAGGCGGTCGATGGTGTTCGCGCCCGGACCGGTGTTTTCGAACATCGTGCTGGCCGACGAGATCAACCGGACGCCACCCAAGACGCAGGCCGCTCTGCTCGAGGCGATGCAGGAGCATCGCGTCACGGTTCAGGGCCGAACGTACACCCTCGAGGAGCCGTTCTACGTTTTCGCCACGCAGAACCCGATCGAACTCGAAGGCACGTACCCCCTCCCCGAAGCGCAGCTCGACCGCTTCATGTTCGAGATCGCCATCGAGCACCTCAACGAGGAAGACGAGCTCGAGGTCATCCGGTCGACGACAGGAAATCTGAATCCGGTGTTCAGCCATGCCGTGACCGGCCCCGACCTCATCGCGTTCAAGGAGCTGGTGAGGCGGGTGCCTGTCTCGGAAGCCGTCCTCCGCTACGCGGTAGGGTTGGTGAGACTGACCCGGCCGAGTGCCAGCGGAGACGGTCCGGACTTCATCCGGAAGTGGGTCGCCTATGGAGCCTCGCCACGTGCTGCGCAGTACCTCGTGCTCGGCGCGAAGGCTCGGGCGATCACGCAGGGTCGCTACCACGTGACCTTCGAAGACATCCAGCATCTCGCACAGCCGGTTCTGCGGCACCGCGTGCTGACGAACTTCCACGCGGAGTCTGAGGGCAAGACATCGTCGGAGCTGGTGAAGATGCTGCTGGAGCACGCTCCGGTTCCCTCCTCGGGCATGTAGGAGACCTCGACGGTGTCCACCCTTCGCCCACGCCACGCCTCTTCCGGAGCGCAATTTCTCGACCCGGCCGTACTCGGTCGGATAGGGAATCTGGAACTGCTCGCGCGTACGGTGGTGGACGGCTTCCTGACCGGACTTCATCGGTCACCGTACCTCGGCTTCAGTATGGATTTCGCCGAGCATCGCCCGTACAACCCGGGCGATGACATCCGGCGTATCGACTGGAAGCTCTTCGGCCGCACGGACCGTCACTACATCAAGCTCTTCGAGGCGGACACCAACGCGAACTTCTCGGTACTTCTCGACCTGTCGGCGTCGATGAACTACGGGAGTCACTCGCTCACCAAACTCGACTACGCGCGGTATCTCGCGGCCTGCCTGACGTACTTCTCGAACAAGCAGCGTGATCGCGTCGGCCTCGTGACCTTCGATCACGAGATCGTCGACTACGTGCCGACATCGATGAAGCACCTCGACACGATCCTCCACACACTGGACCGTGCGGAAGCAGGTCGACCCGGTAGCCTCGAGGGACCGATCCTCAAGATCACCGAAATGCTCGGACGGAAGGGCATTCTCATCGTGATCTCGGACTTCTACGAAGAGCCGGAGCAGGTGCTACGCGCCCTGGGTCCTCTAAAGGCTCGCGGCCACGACGTCATCGTCTTCCATGTGATGGATCCGTACGAGCTCGACTTCCCGTTCGAGGAAGCCTCCGGCTTCGAGGACCTGGAGACGGGAGAGCAGATTCCGGTCATTCCGAAGAAGCTCCAGGCCGACTATCTCGCGATGGTGGGCGCGCACCTCGCCTCCCTGGAGAAGCGCTTCACTGACAACCGGATCGACTACAAGCTGCTCGACACATCGAAGCCCCTCGACGAGGCTCTCTTCTCCTATCTACTGTCCCGAGAGAAGATGAGCAGGACGCGATGAGTCTAGCCTTTCTCGTCCCACTATTTCTGCTCGGTGTCGCGGGAATCGTCGTCCCGATCGCGGTGCACCTTACGCGCAAGCAGCGCCGGAACGTTGTCTACTTTCCGTCGCTCATGTTCCTGGAGAAGATCCCCTATCAGGAGCAGCGACGCCGGCGGATCCAACACTGGTTTCTCCTATCGCTGCGAGCCCTGGCTCTCATCCTGGTCGTGGCAGCGTTCTCACGCCCCTTCCTCGACCGGAGCACCACGGGGGCGGTCGGAAGCGGCGGGCCGCGGGAGGTGGTCGTCCTCGTGGATCAGTCGTACTCGATGGAGATCGAGGATCAGCTGGACCGTGCACGTACGGAGGCGCAACGCGTCTTCGATGGACTTGGGCCGCTCGATCGGGCCTCCCTCGTCACCTTCGCACGCGGCGCGAATGTCGTCGCCCGCTCCACCTCCGACAGGAGCCGCCTCCGCGGCGCGCTCGACACCCTCGCGGTGTCGTCGGGCGCGACTCGTTACGGCCCTGCCCTGAAGGTTGCCCAGACGATTCTGGAAGAGTCGAACCTGCCCACAGGGGAGGTCTACCTGCTGAGCGACTTCCAGCGAAACGGCTGGACGGGCGACGAGGGCGTCCGTCTGCCTCCGGGCTCACGGGTCATTCCAGTCGCGCTCTCCGAAGAGGTAGCGGTCGACAATGTGATGGTCACGGACGTCTCACTCCCACGGCAGATCGTCGCGGGTCGCGAGCGTATCACGCCAACGGCACGCATCGTTCGACGGGGCGGAGACGAGGCCCGGGACGTGAGCGTGTCCCTCGACCTCGACGGGCAGGAGATCCAGACCCAGTCGATCGCGCTCGAGCCCGACGCTGCCGGGGTCGTGAGCTTCCAGCCATTCACCCTCTCGCAGCCGCACACAAAGGGCACGGTACGGCTCCCAGAGGACGCCATCTCGGCGGACAACACGCATCACTTCGTCCTCTCCCCCGGCACCTCCCTGGGCGTCCTGGTCGCAGAAGGTGCCCGCTCCGCTGACGACGTGAGCCTCTACCTGCGAGGAGCGCTGCAGATCTCGGAAGACGGACGCTTCGACGTACGCGGCCGACGCTCGAGTGCCATCCGGCCGGTAGATCTCGATGGAGCGCAGGCGGTATTCCTGAACGACGTACAAATCGACGGGGGCTCCGCGGAACGGATCCGCACGTTCGTCGAAGGTGGTGGAGGTGTCCTCATCGCGCTGGGGGAGAACGGCGGCTGGCCCAGCTCGGCGGCCGACATGCTACCCGGCACAGTCGGGCCTGTGGAGGACCGCATTCAGGGACGTGGCGGACGGCTGGGATACCTCGACTACGAGCACCCGATCTTCGAGGTCTTCTCAGGACCTCGGAGTGGCGACTTCACAGGAGCGCGCTTCTATCGAGCGCGCCGGCTGGAGCCGTCCGACTCTGCGACGATCCTGGCGCGCTTCGACGACGGCTCCGTCGCCCTCGCTGAGTTACGCATCGGACGAGGCCGTGTCCTGGTATGGACGACCTCCCTCGACGCATTCTGGAACGACCTCGCGTTGCAGCCCGTATACCTGCCCTTCATACACCGCATCGCGGAGTATCTCGGCGGTCGCGCGGAGCCCGTACCGTGGTTCGTCACCGGCCAGGTCGTCGACCTCGCCAATCCGGACGCGCTCGAGATGGCCGGCCTGGTTTCCTCTGTGGCCGCAGGCCTGGCAGAGGGACTCGATCAGATCGCGCTGACACCTGGCGGCGAGAGTACCCGACTTCCGGCGGGAGAAGGACCACGATACCTGCCGCTGGAAGAGCATGGTTTCTACACGGTGCGCCCACCGGGAAGTGAGCCTGATCGGCCGTTCGTGATGGCCGTGAACGTGGATCTCGCGGAGTCGGACCTTGGACGGATCGACGCAGATGAACTGGCACTCCAGGTGGAAGCACCGTCCGCAGTGCAGGACGGTGCCCCTCAACTGGGCCAGGCATTCGAGTTGCGCCGTGAGGACCAGGAGCGACGACAGTCGCTCTGGCGTTGGCTTCTTCTTGCGGCACTCGGGCTGTTCGTGCTCGAGACGGCGCTCTCGAACTGGGCCTCGAGACGGGGCTCCGGAGCCGTGGGAGCTGCGGCGGGTTAGTAAGACGAAGGGGTGGTGCATGGCGGCGGCGAACACGCCGACCGTACGTTGGAAACGGCGTAGCAACGGGAGAGGACGATGAGGGAATCCGAGAAGAGGATGGTCCAACGGCAGGTGCAGGACGTCGTCCGGGGGGTTCGGATCCGGTGGCGAACGCGCCTTCTGCTGCGCGGTCTGTTCCAGACCGCCCTCGTGACCGCGGTGGTCGTCTTCTTTTCGGCGGTCGGCCTGGAGCGTGCTCGCTTCGCCCCGGAAGCGGTGATCTGGCTGCGCGTCCTCAGCTGGACCACCGCCGGCCTAGCACTCCTCGTCTTCGTCGTCCGACCTCTCCTCCGCCGGGTGACCGACACCCAGGTGGCGCTTTATCTCGAGGAGCATGAGCCGTCTCTGGAGCACGCCGTCACGAGCGTGCTCGACGAGGGATCGGGCACTGCGTCTCCGGCGCTGACTCATCGGGTGACGGAGGTCGCGCTCGACCGAGCGAGGAAGGTGCACTACGGACGACGCGTGGAGCAGGGAGCACTCTACCGCTTCGCCGGAGCACTCACAGCGGTGGCTGTACTCGCGATCTCGACCGCACTTCTGGGCCCTGAGCACCTCCGTTTCGGCCTGGGCGCCCTGCTCTTCCCCACGACCGACGCCGCTACGGTCAATCCGTACTCGGTGGCCGTGCAGCCGGGGGATATCACCATCGCGCGAGGTTCGGATCAGATGGTCACGGCCGCGCTCGGTGGCTTTCAGGCCGCCGACGCCTCGATCTTCACGAAGGGGGAGTCCGAACAGTCCTTCCAGCGGCTGAGCATGCTGCTCGGACTCGAGGGTGGCTTCGAGGTTCTCCTGTTGGGAGTCGACGAGCCGACCGAGTACTTCATCGAGTCCTCGGGTGTGCGCTCGTCGACCTTCGAGATCGACGTCGCCGATCTTCCCTACGTAGACCAGTTGGATCTCACCTACTACTTCCCCAGCTACACCGGGCTCCAGCCACGCTCGGTCGAGAACGGGGGAGATGTAGCCGCCCTGCGGGGAACGGTGGTCGAACTGACCATCGAGCCGACCATGATCGCGCCGGCCGGCCGGCTCATGCTCGACGGCGAGCCCATCGAAGACCTCACCCCGAACGACGACGGGACGATGACGGCCCGCTTCACCGTCGGCGAGGCGGGCTTCTACTCCATCGAGCTGGCCCGATCGGACAACGGCGACCTCGTGCCCGCATCGCCCGAGTACCGCATCGACGTCCTGACGGATATGGAGCCGTCCATCGCCTTCTCGACCCCTGGCCGTGACATGCCGGCGTCTGCGATCGAGGAGATCTACCTGGAGATGACCGCCGACGACGACTACGGCATCGGCGACATCCGCCTGGTCTACTCCGTGAACGGAGGCCCAGAGGATACGATCAGCGTATTCCGAGCAGGCGGCGCTCCGCTGGCAGAGGTTTCTGCCGGCCACACGCTCTACCTCGAGGAGTGGGAACTCGAGGTCGGAGACCTGATCTCGTACTACGCGATGGCCCGCGACAATCGCTCCATCGGGACCGGGCGGGTGGTCACGAGCGACATGTACTTCCTGAACGTGCGCCCCTTCGAGCGGGCGTATCGCGAGGCCGAGCAGCAGGGCGGCGGGGGTGGCGGGGGAGGAGGCGGTGGTGGTGCCGAGACCGCGCTTTCCGACACCCAGCGCCAGATCATCGCGGCAACGTTCAACCTCATCCGTCAGCGTGACACGTATCCCGAGGACGAGTTCAGAGAAAACGTGAACAGCGTGGCCCTGGCTCAGGGTCGCCTTCAGGATCAGGTCACCACGCTTCTCCAGCGGATGCAAAACCGGGGTCTGACCCAGACCGACCCCGGCTTCCGCGACGTCTCTGAAGTCCTCCCCAAGGCGTTCGAGGCGATGACTCGGGCTCGCGAGGATCTGACCGCCGCAGAGCTACGCGAAGCGCTCCCCGACGAGCAGGAGGCTCTCCGCTTCCTCCAGCAGGCCGAGGAGACGTACGAGCGTTACGTCCAGCAGCAGGAGCAGCAGGGCGGCGGTGGGGGTGGAGGAGGTCAGCAGGCAGCCGACGACCTGGCCGACCTGTTCGAGCTGGAGCTCGACAAGCTCAAGAATCAGTACGAGACGGTTCAGCGAGGACAGCAGCAGCAGGCGGACAATGAAGTCGACGAGCTGCTCGAGCAGCTTCAGGAGCTCGCCCGCCGACAGGAGCAGGTGGAAGAGCGTCAGCGCCGACGTGCTGCGCAGAATCAGAGTGCTGGCGGCAGCAGCGGGGACGCTCAGCGCGACCTCGCAGAGCAGACCGAGGAGGCAGCCCGCCAGCTTCAGCGCCTGGCTCGTGAGATGGGCGATCAGCAGTTGGAAGAAACTGCCCGTGATCTGCAGCAGGCTGCGGAGCAGATGCGCCAGTCCGCGGCGTCATCTGGCTCACAATCCACGGCCAGCGCCAGTTCCGCTCAGCGCCGCCTGGAGGATGCCCGCCGGGCACTCGAGGACGCTCGCTCGGACCGCGCGCGGCGTGACGCCGACGAGGCGATCGCAGATGTCGAAGAGCTTCAGCGACAACAGCGAGAGGTGCAGGGCGACGTCCGGGATCTCCCGACGGAGCGTGGTCCTGAGCGACAGGCGGAAATCGACCGGCTGCGCGAGCGGAAAGAGCAGATGAACGACGTCGTGCAGGACATGGAGCGGCGCCTGGACGAGGCCGCTCGTGGAGCACGAGCCGACAACCCGCAGGCCGCACGGGGTCTCGCGGACGCGGCCGATCTGATTCGTGAGTCGAAGCTGAAAGAGAAGCTCCAGTACACACGGGGTACGATCGAGCAGTGGGATCCGGAGTCGGCCGTTACGATGGAGCTCCAGATCGAGGGAGACCTCCAGGCGTTGCGCGACCAGCTCGAGCGGGCGCGAGGTGCCTCGAGCAAACGTGCGGACAACCCCCTGGAGGATGCGCTGGACGAGACACGCGACCTCGTGCGTGGAATGGAGGCCATGGACCGCCGCCTCAACGAACCGGGGTCGAGTCAGGGGCAGCAGGGCCAGGGCGAGGGGCAGCAGGGCCAGGGCGAAGGACAGCAGGGCCAGGGCGAAGGACAGCAGGGCCAGGGCGAGGGACAGCAGGGCCAGGGCGAGGGACAGCAGGGCCAGGGCCAGGGCGGTGGCAACAGCGGCCTGGTCGGTGATCGCTACACGGGTTCACCGGGGAGTGGCGCGACTCGCGGCTCGCCCCGGGAGTTCAGTCCTGAAGAGGTCCGGCAGTATCAGAACGAGTTCCGCGAGCGTACCCAGCAGGTCGTCGACCTCCGCGAGCAATTGCAGGAGGCCGGTCGGGCCACGCAGGATCTCGACGAGGTCCTCGCCACGATGCAGCGCTTCCAGGATGACGAGCTATTCGGTGATCCAACGGCGCTCGCCGATCTCTCCGATGAAATGCTCTCTCGTCTCAAGCGCCTCGAATTCGGACTCCGCCGGGACGTCGAGGGTGAGGCCGACCAGCGCGCCACGCTGACAGGTGCTGACGAGGTACCCGACGGATACCGTCGACTCGTCGAGGAATACTACCGGACCCTCGCTCGCGGAGGACCGGGCGGCCGCTAACGCCGGACCAGGAGACTCAGCCATGACCAAGCGGCCCACTCGATCCATCGAAATCGAGAAGGCAGTCGACGCTTCACCCGATGACATCTGGGAGGCGATCACCACCGATGAGGGTCTACGGCGCTGGTTCCCACTCGACGCGAAGGTAGAAGCCGGCGAAGGCGGTTCCATTTGGCTCTCCTGGGGGCCCGGGTGCGAGGGCGAGGCCCCGATTCACATCTGGGAGCCGGGCAGCCGCTTCGGGTGGACCGAGAGTTACGGCGAAGACGAGGCCGGTCGCCCCATCAGGGTCGCGGTCGACTTCCACATCGAGGGCCGAGACGGGGCCACCGTCGTGCGCCTGGTTCAGTCGGGACTCAGTGCGGACGCCGACTGGGACGACATGTACGACTCGCTCGTCGACGGCTGGACGTACTTCATGTTCAACCTGTCGCACTGCTTTGCAAAGCACCCCGGCCGGGAGCGCCGGATGGCCTGGGCTCGCGTGCCGACCACGCTCGACCGCCAGGGCACGTGGGATGCTCTGGCCGCCGCCGGCCTCGTGGCCAACAGCCAGTCTTCGCAAAGCGGCGAAACGCCTTCGGTGAACCTCGGCGGGCCGAATGAAGCGCGGGTCGTCTCGACGCGCCCCGGCCACCACTTCGCCGCCGTACTTCCGCACCTCGAGGAGAGTGTCTTCTTCGTCGAACTCGAAGGGAAGCACGTCGGCTTTTGGCTCAGCACCTACGCTCTGCGGGATTCAGACGTCGGGGCGCTCCAGACGGCTCTCGACCAACGGGTCGAAGCCGCCCTCAGCACGGGTTAGATTCTCGGCCGCGCAGTCGACGTACCCCGTCAGCCGAGATCGCTCCAATGGCCGGACCGCAGTTCATCTACCACATGCATCGCCTCTCGAAGATCGTTCCGCCCAAGCGGAAGATCCTCGAGGACATCAGCCTCTCCTTCTATCCGGGCGCGAAAATCGGCGTCGTGGGATCGAACGGGTCGGGGAAGAGTTCGCTGCTGAAGATCATGGCTGGTCTCGACACGGACTTCCTCGGTGAGGCCTGGGCCGCAAAAGGAACGCGGATCGGTTATCTGGCGCAGGAGCCCGAGCTGGATCCGGAGCTGGATGTCCGCGGTAACGTAGAACTCGCGGTCACCGAGACCCGTGACCTCCTGACGCGCTTCGAGGCCGTCAATCTGAAGTTCGGCGAGGTGTCGACCGACGAAGAGATGAACGACCTCATCGAGGAGCAGGCGAAGCTCCAGGATCGGATCGATGCTTCCAACGCGTGGGAGCTCGACCGAAAGGTCGAAATCGCGATGGACGCTCTGCGGCTGCCACCCGGCGATGCCGACGTCACCTCGCTCTCGGGAGGTGAGCAGAGACGCGTCGCCCTCTGTCGTGTACTGCTGGAGCAGCCGGACATGCTCCTGCTGGACGAGCCGACCAACCATCTCGATGCCGAGTCCGTTGCCTGGCTCGAGCACCACCTGTCGGTGTTTCCCGGCACCATCGTAGCCATCACCCACGATCGGTACTTCCTCGACAACGTCGCCCAGTGGATCCTGGAGCTCGACCGGGGCAAGGGGATTCCGTGGGAAGGCAACTACTCGTCCTGGCTCGAGCAGAAACAGGAGCGTCTCCGTCAGGAAGAGAAGACCGAGTCTGCCCGCCAGAAGACACTCGGACGGGAGCTCGACTGGATTCGAATGTCCCCGCGCGCACGCCAGTCCAAGGGCAAGGCGCGTCTGAATGCCTATGAAGATCTGCTCAACGCGGACGAGCGCGAACAGATCCGGACGGCCGAGATCCTGATCCCGAAGGGCCCACGGCTCGGCAACGTGGTCATCAAGGCGGACCACATTTCGAAGGGCTTTGGTGATCGTCTGCTCATCGAGGATTTGACCTTCGACATCCCCCCCGGGGCCGTGGTTGGGATCATTGGTGGAAACGGCGCTGGTAAGACG
>JBDGVS010000006.1:0-23277 GCA_039585535.1 Gemmatimonadota bacterium
CTTCGCTCAGCCGCTCCTGTCTTCGGGTGACTACCTGCAGTACAAACAGCTCGAGCGCTCTCAGTCGTTCGACTTCGATGACTTCGAGCCCGGGCAGGCCGACGAGGTGGGGGATGAAGTTTTCTGCAGTGGCGGGTCGATATGCGAGCTGCGAGGCACTCAGCACGTGGATTTCGATGGCGACGGGCGCACGGACTATGCCTTCACTGACCGCGATTTCAACGTTCGCTCGCTCATCGGCAACGCCGTGCTCCGTTGGGAGTACCGGCCCGGCTCGACCATCTTCTTCGTGTGGCAGCGGAACCAGTTCGTGAGGGCTTCGACTGGGGACTTCGACTTCGACCGTGACGTGAGTGCCCTGTTCGGGAGTCCGTCTGAAAATCGCTTCATCGTGAAGGTGAACTATTGGCTCGGCCTATAGGAGTGACGGCTTCAGAGGTCGCCTCCGCTCCACTTTTGCTCCGGCTCGCGAACGCCTCGGCTTTCGTGGGCGTGCTGGTCTTGAACGGACTCGCCGGATCGGGCGCGTTGAGTGGACAGTCGATTGGCGTGATCGCGAACCAGTACCCGTCGTACTTCCTGCCTGCGAACTACGTCTTCGGGATCTGGAGCCTGATCTATCTCGGTCTCGGTGCCTTCGTGATCTACCAGCTCGCTCCCGTCTGGCAGGCCGGCGACGCGGCCCGGCGTCTCGGTCTCGGATGGATTGGCAACGCGTTCCTGAACACCGCATGGCTTACGGCTTTTTCTTTCGGTCGTTTCGTCACCGCCTGGCTTCTCATGGTTCTGCTCCTGCTCAACCTCGTAATGATCCACGAGAAGCTCGGGCTGGGTCGCCGGGAGCTTACGTGGCCGGATCGAGCGTTCGTCGGGGCACCCTTCGCGATCTACCTCGCCTGGATCTCGGTTGCGTTGATCGCGAACACCTTCCAGCTCGTGACCTTCCTCGGGTGGGGTGGCTTCGGGGTGCCGGGCCCGGTCTGGTCGGCCGGAATGCTCATCGTGGCTGGAGTGCTTTCGGCCGCGATGGCGGTGCGTCGTAGCAGTTGGGCGTTTCCGCTCGTGTTCGCGTGGGCCTTCGTCGGGATCGCCGCGCGGTACTCCGAGATCGGACTCATCTCCTTCACGGCCCTCGCCGTCGGAATTCTCGGCGTCGGACTCCGAGTCTGGCTTCAGCTGTCGAGGCCTGCGCCATGACCTGCTCATTCACACGGTCGACCCCCACCAGGCCTCCGTCGCGTTGATTTCGCTCAGTGTCCTGGGTGCCCCGTCGAGATGACCTGGACTCGGCGATGACGGTTCGGCTCGTGACGACCCTGTTGCTTGGCCTTCTCGCCGTCGCCTGTCGGACGGAGATGCCCAGGCCCCTCGATGAGCTGAGTCTGGTGGACAGCGTCTACGTCGACTCGAGCACTGGCCTGCCGTTCACGGGCCCGGTCGAGCGGCGCTTCGACGACGACACCACCAGCGTGCAGATCGCGGGCGTCCTTCTCGGCGGGGTGTGGGACGGTGAGATGATCGTGTACCATCCGAACGGTCGGGTGCGGTATATGGGGAGCTTTGCGGTTGGGGAGCGATGCGGACCCTGGGTCGAGAACGCCGACTCCGCGCCGACCGCGAATGCGTACGAGGATCTCGTTCGAGAGGTGGAGACGCTCGGCCTCTACCCTCCATGCGACGGGTCGTCCTGATCCGGGGGATGTACTGATGGATGCTTGGGAAATCGTGACGCTGGTCGTCATTACTGTCGGCTTCTTCTGGCTGATCATGTACGCAGCGAAGTACGCCCGCTCCAAGGACGAGGAGACACGGTGAGCCAACTCCAATGCCAGCGCGACGCATTCCAGATGCCGCGTGATTACCACTATTTCAACTGCGCGTACATGGGCCCTCTTCCAGCGGCTTCCGAGGAAGCTGGCTTCGCGGCAATCCGGAAGAAGCGCATGCCCACCGCGATCGTTCCGCCGGGAGCGTTCTGGGAATCCGATCGACTTCGGGAGCTGTTCGCACGGCTCGTGAACGCGGCCGATCCTGCCAGGGTGGCGATCCAGCCGGGAGTCTCGTACGGAGTGGCTACCGCTGCCCGGAACCTGCCGGTAGAGGCGGGTCAAAACCTCGTCCTTACCCATGAGCAGTTCCCAGGTAATGTGTATTCCTGGCGCAGGATGGCGGAGGAGACAGGAGCCGAGCTCCGGTCCGTGGAGCCCGGAGAGGGTGCGGGGCGCGGCCAGCGTTGGAACGAACGACTTCTGGAAGCGATCGACACACGTACGGCGATCGTAGCTGTCCCGAATGTGCATTGGACGGACGGGACCTTGTTCGACCTCGCGGCGATCGGGAAGCGCTGTCGGGATGTGGGGGCGGCTCTGGTGGTCGATGCGACCCAGTCGGTGGGTGCCCTTCCGTTCGACGTCGCAGAGGTCCAGCCGGATGTCCTGATCTGCGCCACATACAAGTGGCTGCTCGGCCCCTATTCGTTGTCGCTCGCTTACTTTGGACCACGTTTCGACGACGGTGTGCCGCTGGAGGAAACCTGGATCGCGCGAGAGAACAGCGGCGACTTCCAGCACCTGGTCGATTACCAGGATGCGTATCTGCCCGGGGCCGTTCGCTACGACATGGCCGAGCGCTCGAACTTCTTCAATGCGCCAATCGCAGCATCATCGCTGGAGCTCTTGCTCGAGTGGGCACCCGAGCGAATTCAGAGCTACTGCGGTGATCTCACGGCCGACTTCCTCGACGAGGTGCGCGCCGTAGGCTACTCCGTCGAGGAAGACGCTTGGCGGGGGAAGCACCTCTTTGGCCTTCGCATGCCCGATTCGGTTGATCTGGCTCAGCTACGCGACCGCCTGGCCGAACGCAACGTGTCGGCTTCGCTGCGAGGTAGCGCACTTCGACTGTCGGCCAACGTCTATAATGACCAGAACGACGTGGACGTACTCACGGATGTGCTGAAGAGCGCGGTCAGCTAGTCAGGTTCAGCGGCCCTGGACGCCGAAGACGATGTTGGCCTGGGCGCCGACAGCGATGCCCGTTTCGGCGAACCAGCCCTGGCGGACTTCCAGCGCGAACATCGAAGGCGCTCTGCTTGGGTACGAATCCGTAACCAGCGCATCCATGGCGATGATGTCGACGATCCGGTACGACGGATTCATGTACGCGATGTCGAGCGGCACGTAGGTGTTGGCCATCCAGAAAGAGCGCGGTTGGTTGTCCTGGAAGACGAACAGCATGCCTGTTCCGTCCGGGACCTCGTCCCTGTACATCAGCCCTTCCGCTCGCTCGTCGGCGGTCGCTGCCACCTCAGCCACGACGGTGTCCGCGCCGAAAATCACCCACGCATACCCTGCCGGAGGGTATGCGCCGCTCGTCGACGTCTCGTCGGGAGACGAGATCGGCAGGGACGTCGCAGCCGCCGCATCGTCAGCTTCGGCGGGGACGGCGTCGGCCGAGCTGCAGGCGGCCATCGTCGCGGTGAGGGCCACGAGCCCAAAAATGGCGCGCTTGTTGGTCATGTGAGCCTTGTGAAAAAGTTCACGAAGTACCATATGAAGGCTCCCCTTCGCCCCTGAGGCGGTATACCTTACTCAGCCCTGTCACGGTTCCGGACATCAGTTGAGAAAGTACTTGAACCGTGTTTGACTGGTAGGGCTACGGCCCTCGACTTGTTCCGGCTCCAAGCGGAGTCTCGCTGATGATCGACTCTACTCTCCTCGAAATCCTGGTCTGCCCGGAAACGAAGCAATCGCTTCGTGTTGCGAGCGCGGACCTGCTTGGTGAGGTGAACGTGGCGATCCAGGGTGGCAAAGTGACGAACCGCGGCGGTGACAAGGTCACCGAAGGACTGGTCGAGGCGCTCGTTCGCGAGGACGGAGCGCTCCTCTACCCGGTCCGGGACGACATTCCGATCATGCTGATCGACGAGTCGATTCCATTACCCCAACACGCATGATGGCACGACTTCCTGCTCTACGACGGGTCGGCCTTCCGCTCCTGGTGGTTGGTGCGGCGGCCTGCGACGCGACCCCTCCGCCTGTGGGCATGGCCCGCGGTGCGGAGCTCTACGACACCTGCCTGCCCTGTCACGGCGAGAACGCTGTCGGGAATCCCGACATCGCTGCTCCCGCCATCGCCGGGCTGCCCCAGTGGTACATCGAGGATCAGCTCACCGGCTTCCAGGCCGGGTATCGCGGAGACCACGCGAGCGACCTGCCCGGGCTCCGCATGCGTCCCATGGCACTGTCGCTCACGCGTGACGGAGACGTCGAGTCTGTTGCCGAGTACGTGGCTTCGCTCGATGCGGTTTATCCCGCGAGCACCCTGCATGGGAACGCCGGAGCGGGCGCAGCGTCGTACGCGGTGTGTGTCGCCTGCCACGGGGAAGACGGTCTCGGAATTCAGGAGCTCCACGCTCCGCCGATCGTTCAGCTGGACGACTGGTACCTCCTGAGCCAGCTCCGAAACTTCAAGTCCGGAGCTCGCGGCGCAGGTACGGGTGACACCTGGGGCATGACGATGCGGGTCAACTCGCTCGTGCTGACGGATGAAGGCATGCAGGATGTTATTGCCTACGTGCAGACGCTCCGGTAGGGGAATTCGAAATGGCTGAGAATGCGGTTACCGAGTCGTCTACCGCGGGTGTGCCGGCACTCCCGCCCGACGAAGAGAACGAGGCACTCATCGATGCCCGCAAGACATTCGTGATCACGGTGATCGGCTCCGTGCTTTTCTGCGCTGCCGCTCTCGCGATCATCTTAGGCTTGGGGATGTAACGAGACATGATCGATTTGATTCAGGCGTCCACCTACGCCGCGGACATCGACAACCTCATCACGCTACTGGCGGTTCTGACGGGCTTCTGGTTTCTAGCGGCAGAGGGCGTGTTTTTCTGGCTCATCTGGAAGTTCCGCGAGAAGCCGGGTCAGAAATCACAGTACCTGGTCGGGAAAGAGAAGCACGTGAAGCGGTGGATCACGATCCCCCATGCGCTCGTGCTGGTGTGTGATGTCTTCATCATCGTCGGCGCGGTTCAGGTGTGGTACAACGTGAAGCAACACCTTCCGGAAGCGGATTCGACGATTCGAATCACAGGCCAGCAGTGGGCCTGGACGTTTCAGCATCCCGGCGCGGACAACGAGCTCGACACGGCGGACGACATCTTCACTGTCGAGGATCTGCATGTCGAGGTGGACAAGGTCTACCACTTCAAGCTCGAGTCGCGCGACGTGCTCCACGATTTCTCGGTTCCGGTCTTCCGCATCAAGCAGGACGCGGTACCCGGCCGTTCCATTACCGGCTGGTTCGAGGCGAACCAGACCGGCGAGTTCGACATTCAGTGCGCGGAGATTTGTGGCATCGGGCACGGCATCATGGCCGGCCGGATCCACATCGAGGACGCGAACACGCATGCGGCGTGGATTTCGTCTGCCTCGGCAGCGACCAGTCCGTAAGAGGCGAGAGAGATGGCTGACACCGTAGTCGACGTCCACCACGACGCGCATGCTCACGACGACCATCACCATGGTCCGTCGGGCATCATCAAGTACCTCTGGTCGACTGATCACAAGATCATCGCCATGCAGTACATGTTCACCGGGATGGCCATGGGCATCCTGGGGGGCTACATGGCGTACGTCTTCCGCATGCAGCTCGCGTTCCCGGGGATCTCCGTACCGGGCTTCGGGCAGGTCTCGCCGGGCGAGTACAATGCGCTGATCACGAACCACGGTTCGATCATGATCTTCTGGCTCGCGATGCCTGTACTGATCGCGGCCTTCGGGAATTACCTCATCCCGCTGATGATCGGCGCGGACGACATGGTATTTCCGCGGATCAACCGACTGTCGTTCCAGATCTTCTTTATCAGTGTGCTGGTTCTACTGGCTTCCCTCTTCGTGGAGGGTGGCGGCTTTGGAGGAGCGTGGACCTCGTACCCACCGCTCTCATCGGAAGCGGAGTTCAATCTCACGAATCTGGGTTCGACGCTCTGGCTGACTGCGGTCGCGCTCGAGTTCGTCGCATTCCTTCTCGGCGGGATCAACTTCATCACGACGTTGATGAATGCGCGTGCCCCCGGCATGAAAGCGTACGACATCCCGCTCGTCTGCTGGATGATCGTGATCGCGAGCATCCTCTTCATGCTCTCGGTCGGTCCGCTCATCGCGGGTGCGGTGATGTTGCTCTTCGACCAGACGCTGAACACGGGCTTCTACGATCCGGCGCGAGGTGGAGACCCGATCCTCTGGCAGCACCTCTTCTGGTTCTTCGGACACCCCGAAGTCTACGTGGTGCTGTTGCCGGCGATCGGAATCACGATCGAGGTCATGGCGACCTTCTCCCGGAAGAAGATCTTCGGCTACAAGATGGTTCTCTACACGGCGGTCGCGACCGGCGTGCTGAGCTTCTTCGTCTGGGCGCACCACCAGTTCATCGCCGGCATCGATCCCCGTATGGCGAACGTGTTCACGATCACGACGCTACTGATCTCGGTGCCGATCGCTGAAATGTTGTTCGTGATGATTGCGACTCTCTACGGAGGCTCGATCAGACTCACAACGCCGATGCTGTGGGCTCTCGCCTTCATGGCGGAGTTTCTTATCGGTGGTGTCACCGGGATCTTCCTCGGTGCGAGTGGCGCGGACATCTACTTCCACGACACGTACTTCGTGCTCGCTCACTTCCACTACACGTTCTTCCCGATTGCGATTATCGGGACGTTCTGTGGATTTACGTACTGGTTCCCGAAGATGTTCGGGAAGATGATGAACGAGACCCTGGGCAAGATTCACTTCTGGGGCACGGTGATCCCGTTCAACTTCATCTTCATCCCGCTCTTCGTCCTGGGTATGGGCGGACAGCATCGTCGGATCTACAACTTCCAGCACTTCCCTGAGCTGGCTGGCCCGGAGATGTACAACCTCCGCCAGACCGCCACGATCGCCCTCCTGGTGATGATCGCGTTCCAGCTCGTCTTCTTCACCAACCTGATCATGAGCTTGATCAAGGGTGAGAAGGCCGGGAAGAACCCGTGGAAGGCCAACTCTCTCGAGTGGACGACGGAGTCTCCGCCGCCGCACGGGAACTGGCCGCCGGATCAGATGCCCGTGGTATACCGGGGACCGTACGAGTTCGGCCATCCGGACCGTGAAGAAGATTACTGGCCTCAAGACGAACCAGCCTGATGGGACACGCGAGACCTTTAGCGACGAGCCGCAGCGCCACCGGAATCCCAACCGGCCGATTGGCCGTATGGTGGATCCTTGCCTCCGAAGTCGTGATTTTCGGTGGCCTCCTCGGTGTCTACATCATGCACCGCATCGGACACCCGGAGTGGGCAGAGGCTGCGTCGCACACGCAGACCTGGGTGGGTGCGATCAACACCTTCGTGCTCCTGACCTCCAGCTTCACCGCGGTGCTCGCGCACCAGGCAGCTGAGAAGGGAGATGGCAAGAAGGCTGCGAAACTTCTCGGGATGACCATTCTCGGTGCGCTGACCTTCCTGGTCATCAAGTCGTTGGAATGGACCAACGAGATTTCGCATGGCTACACGATCACGGCGAACACCTTCTGGTCCTTCTACTACACGGCTGCAGGGCTCCACGCGCTCCACGTGATCGCCGGTGCGATCATCATGGGTGTCGTGGCGTTCGACGCGTACCGAGGTCGAGAACTCCATCGTGTGGAGCTGATCGGGATCTATTGGCACTTCGTCGATGTGGTCTGGATCTTCCTATTCCCGCTTCTCTACATCGCGAAGTAGCGACATGTCCGAGAATCACGAGAACAACGAGCCGCAGGGCGACGGGCACGACGACGGTCACCACGTCAATTACTTCCGTATCTATGTGGTGCTGCTCGTCCTATTCCTGATCAGTGTCGCGGGACCGGAAGTCGGTGAGTTGACCGGCCTGCGCTGGATCACCCTGATCACCGCCTTCGGTATCGCGCTTGTGAAGGCGAACCTCGTCATCAACAACTTCATGCACCTTCGTTGGGAAAAGAAGCTGATGAAGTGGGTGCTGGCGACGTCGGTGATCCTGATGGTGCTGATGGTGGCGGGCATTGCCCCCGACGTCCTGAACCATGAGGGCCGCAACTGGCAGAATCTCGCTGCGCAGGCGGCAGTCGAGCGCGGGCTCGGTGAGGATGACCACGGTGAGGAGACGATGCTTGCCGAGGGGGGTGCAGAAGCGGCGCCCGCGGGCTTCAGCGCTGCGTCTTCGTTCGGAACGGTATGTGCCACCTGCCATGGGGCGGGCGGCCAGGGTGACGGGCCCGCCGGTGCGGCGCTCACGCCCGCTCCGGCCAACTTCACGGACCCGGCCTTCTGGGAAGGTCGAGACCGCGACCGTGTGCTTACAGTCATCCGGGACGGTGCCGCGTCCGTGGGCGGTTCGGCGCTGATGGCGCCGTGGGGCGCTCTCTACACGGAAGAGCAACTCGAGCAGGTGACTGACTACGTGATGGCCTTCCGGCCGAACTGACGCATCCGTTTGGGGGTATCCCCATCCGGCTTGGCAGGACCGAGGATGATTTGAGATGAGCGCGGAATCAGCGACGTATCCGATCGAGCAGCGACCCCCACCGGTTCGCCGTGAACCTGTAGTGCCGAATGGCGTGCTCGGGATGCTGATCTTCATCTTCACCGAGGTCATGTTCTTCTCAGGGCTGATCTCCGCCCATGCGATCGTGAAGTCGCAGTCCGCTGGTCAGCTGTGGCCGCCCTACGGACAGCCGCGACTCCCCGTCGAGCAGACGGCGCTGAACTCGCTCGCACTACTCGTGAGTGGCGTCGTGCTGGTTCTCACCTGGTTCGCCTTCCAGCGGAGTCGTGAGGGGGCCCGAATCCCTCTACTACTCTCGATCATCCTCGGATCGATCTTCGTCGGATTCCAGGGGATGGAGTGGACGGCTCTCCTGGCCGAGGGCCTGACGATGCAGTCGAGCGCCTATGGGGGCTTCTTCTATCTAATCGTCGGGTCGCACGCGCTACACGCGGCCGGGGCGCTGCTCGCACTTATGTGGGCGTTCTGGCGGTTGGATCAGGGTGCGTTGACGAAGCATCAGTTGGCGACGATCTCGGCATTTTGGTATTTCGTGGTTCTGGTATGGCCGCTTCTCTATTGGAAGGTCTATCTGTGATGCGGATCTCAGTTCTGCGGCCCCTGGCGGTCTTCGTTGGTGCGGTGGCAATGGTTGCGCTCCTTCCGGAGGCTGCTGCTGCCTGCCCCGTCTGCTTCGACGCCCGTGACGAAAACCGTCAGGCCTTCATTGCCACGACCGCGTTCATGAGCCTCCTGCCACTGGGCATGGTGGGCGGCGCAGGTCTGTGGATTCGCAAGCGCACTCAGGATCGTGACGAGCGAGAGGGTGAGGCCCTCGGGCAGCAAGACGGGCCAGACTCTCTGGGCTGAGCCCGACCCGTCTACCGCTAGAACGTGGCGTTCAGCATCACGTAGAGCCACGTCATGTTGCTATCCAGTCGCCCGATCTCTTCAAGTCCGGCCGCCTGGAAGACCTGACTGAATCCGATCGTGCCGGCGAGCTGGTCGGAGTAGCGGTGACCAACGGAGATGTCGATCTCCTCACCGAAGTGAGCGTCCGTCAGGCTTCCGCCCGACGCTGCCCGGAACGAGTGGATATCCAGAGCCGCGTTGGTCCGCTCCGAGAACGTCCAGCCAAACTTCGCGGCCAGGTCCTGGAGGCCCGCGCCTCCGGTGTTCGCCGGGATATTCAGGAAGAGATCGGCGAGACCGTAGAACTTGTGGTTGGTGCCGAAGAAGGTGTTGAAAACCTCGATCTCGGGCGTGGCGGGGTCGTCACCCGAGAGGTAGTCGTACCAGAGCGTGGCTGAGAGCTGATCCTCGGCGAGGCGAGTGCCGATCCGTGCGCCGAACATGTATGCCGCTACGTCGTCACCCGCCCGGGTGCCGCGAGCGATCGTGGCCTCCGCTCGTCCCGTGATATCTCCACCCAGGACGTACCGGGCGCCGAGTAGATGCTCGCTGTCGTCGGTCGAGCTGATTCGGTCATTGAGCCAGTATGCGTCCAGCGCTCCGGGCCCTACATCGGCAACCGAAGTGTAGATCCCCAGCAGCGCCCTGTCCGTGGTGATCGCAGGATCGAATGCGTCATTCACCTGGAAACCGACGACCCTCCAGGTCACCTGGCCGGTGACAGCGTCGAGACGAACGCCGTCGAAACTCTGTCCCTGCTGTGCCCACCCGATCGCACCGACGAAGCGCTGGCCGCCGAAGTTGTTCTCGCTTCGACCGATCGTCGCGGTGAGCCACGACGCCTCCTCCGGGTTGATGCGCAGGTACCCCTGGTGGAGATCGAAGCCATCCGCGGAGTAGTCGAAAAGAGGATGAGACTCACCCCCCCATACTCGCACGTCTTGTGGCTGTACGAAGACAGATAGCCCCTTGTCCGCCTGGACCATGAGACCGAATCGAGTGCGCATCGAGGTGAAGGCCTCCGAGGTCCCGTCGCTCGAGGGATCGCGGAATTCGAAGCGCGGCCTGACCTGGCCGGACCAGGTGAGCTCCTGCCCTGCGCTCGGGGTGACGTCGAGCGCCAGGAACATCGCGGCCGACGACAGTGCCATCACTACTCGACTCAGTCTCATGATCCTCTCCGGAGGATGTTGTATTACCTGAATCCGAACCGGATCAGTTGGATGGGAGGTTGCGGGCCTCAAACGTCCTGGTCATGAGGTTGTCGTCCCACTCGCCACTCACGTGGATGAACGCCTTCGCGTCGAAGACGAACGCCTTGATGAGGTTGTGGTTGAGGTAGGCGTATGTGCCTTCTTGCTCGAAGGTGTAGAGCGCCGCCGCCGTGCCTCCGGCCACGACGTCCCACGACTCCAGCCCTTCATCCGGCTGATTCCCGAACTTCCCATATGGATACACCCAGTCACCATGGCCGCCGATCAGGTGCGGGAAGGATGGGTTGTTGGCCTGGGAGTGCAGCATCAGGAGCGTCTCGCCGACCTCCGCCTCCAGTCGGATGTCCTGCGTGAGCGCGCCGTACGTGCCGTTGAAGGCGATGTGCGTCGGTACGAGGGTCTCCATCACCTTGAGCCAGTCACCGAGCTGTGCCGCGAAGCTGTCGTATCGCTTCGACGTACCGTCGTCGTTCATCGGTACGTAGTAGTCCTGCTCACCGAAGAAGAAGGCCCGGTCGTACTCGATCGGGTCTCCGTATCCGTCTCGCAGGCCCTCACGCGGAAGCACGAGGATCGCACCGTTTCCGCCGGTCGTGACGTGGTACGGCACCATCGGTCCGCCCGGGGCGCAGTGATACACGTAGAAGCCCGACTTCACAGCGCGCCAGCGCAAGCCGACCTCCTGGCCCGGCGCGACCATGGTCAGGCCACCGCCACCGAGTGCGCCCGTCGCAGCGTGGAAGTCGATGTTGTGCGGAAGCTGATTGTCCGAGGTTCCGAAACGCACCGTGTCGGTCGTGGCGTTGACCAGGGTCAGGTCGACCCAGTCCCACTGGAAGACCACCGGCGCGGGGCCGGGAACGCTGTTGTTGAAGGCCATCTGCCAGACGAAGACGCCGGGGGCGATTTCGACTTCACGCTCGATGACCTCGAGCCGAATCTGAACCACGCGGGGTGGGCCACTGGCCACCTGTTCGTGCGGGGGGAGGAAGGGGGGATCGACCAGTTCCTGGGTTACGACCTGGGCGTCCGCGATCGGGAAGTTCACGATGTCGGGATCTGGTCGGATCTTCCAACCGTCGGTGTCGGGTGCGCACGCCCCGACCGCGAAGAGGGTGAAGAGTGCGAGTGCGGGGGAAAGTCGTTTGAGTCTGGCGGGGCTCATGCCCTGCTCCTGTTTTGTGAGCACTAGGTAAGGGGATATGCCCTTCATGTTTGACACAAAAAAGATCACCTGGGGGTGATAAATCGTGATGTCGGGTAATCCGCCGTCCTTCTTGAGGGGAATCCCCCCCGGAATCGATGATTGATCAACGGAGTCCGCGCCTTGTCCGGCCCCATTGGCGGGTCTAACCTCCTCGCGCGACACATCTCGGAAGCCGGTGAGAATCCGGCGCGGTCCCGCCACTGTGTTGGGCTCGGTCTCGAACCGAAACGATCACTCGAAGTGCCACTGGGCGTTGCCCGGGAAGGCGAGTGCATTGGCCCTGAGCCAGGAGACCTGTGTCGCCAGCAGCATTCAACCTCCGGTAGAGAGGAACGGGCATGACCGTTCAATGCGAGACGATGGGCTCGCGCGTGATCCAGTCGATCGCGCGCGCTCTTCTTTGGTGCGCGATTCCGCTGCTACTTATCGTGGGTGGCTGCACGAGTGAGGCGCCGCGGCCCGCCGCCGCACCGACCGATGCCGAGCTGAGGACGGTGTCGATGGTTCCCTCTCTGGCCGACATCGCCATCGCGATCGGAGCGGCTGAACATCTGGTAGCTCGGACGGACTACGATACCCATCCAGCCCTTCTGGACCGCCCGTCGATCGGTGGCGGTCTCGATCCGAACCTCGAGACCCTTGTCGGTCTGGGCGCCAAGGTCGTGCTCCTCGCGGCCGGGCGAGATACCCCGGCCCTTCAGGAGCGCCTCGCTGCCGTGGGTATTGAAGGGGTGCCGTTTCAGACGCAGAGCATTGCGGACATCTACACCTCGATCGCCACGCTCGGAGCCATGTTCGGTCGGGAGAGTGCTGCAGATTCCTTGCGCGACTACATCGTCGACGAGCTCGAAGCTGTCCGCGTACGTGTCGCCGGCCGCCAACCGGTGTCCGTGCTTTATGTGGTCTGGCCAGACCCACCGATGACTGTCGGGCCCGGTGCGTTCGTCGACGAGGTGATCAGTATGGCTGGCGGGCGAAACGTGTTCGAGGACTCCGCGATCGAGTGGCCGACGGTCGGCTTCGAGTCCATCGTGGATCGTGCCCCGGACGTGGTGCTCTGGCCACAGGGTGAGATCACCGTCGGCAATGTGGACAGGCTGCGCTCTACGCCCGGATGGCGGGACGTCGGTGCGGTTCAGGAGGGAAGGGTCGAGCTTGTCGACGCGAATCTCTTCAATCGGCCCGGCCCCAACGTCGTTGAGGCCGCGCGCGTGCTCGCCCGCCTTCTCCACCCCGACGCCCGCTGAGGCGTCCCATGCCCAAGGCCCCTGCGACGCAGATGCTTCGACTGCTCGTGCTGGCGGTCGTGCTTATCGTGACGTGCGCTCTGGCTCTGAGTATCGGGCCGGTTCGGATACCGATCGAGGAAGTCATCCGCGCGCTTCGCGGCGACGCATCCGGGAGTGCTCAGACGATCATCATGAGCCTGCGTGCCCCGCGAGTCATGATGGCTGCCCTCGTCGGCGCGGGGTTGGCAGTCAGCGGGACCGTCTTTCAGGCGTTGCTCAGAAACCCCCTGGCGGAGCCCTATATCCTGGGGATCTCCAGTGGTGCCGCCGTTGGGGCTGTGGCCGCCCTCGTCCTCGGCATCACAGCGACGTCGGTCATCGCCCTGCCAGTCCTGGCATTCCTCGGGGCAGTGCTGGCAATGACACTCGTTCTGGCGATGGCGGGCGCGCGGGGTCGCGGCCTCGACACGCGGATTCTTCTTCTCTCCGGTGTGGTCATCGGCGCGTTCTTCAACGCGATCATCCTGCTGATCATCAACTTCGCCGACGTCGAAACGTTCAGGGCGGCCATGCTCTGGATCATGGGATCCTTCGCAGGATCGTCGCGGGAGTCCGTTCTTGTCGTGGGCGCCTATGTCGTGCCTACCCTTGTCGGTCTGACGCTTCTGGCTCGCCCCCTCAACCTTTTGTCGGTTGGAGAACAGAGCGCATTCCATCTGGGGGTCGACGTTCGGCGCTTCAAGCTCCTCCTCTACGTCGTCACCTCGATCGTGGTCGGCGTGTGCGTTGCAGGTGCAGGTGCGATCGGATTCGTTGGCCTGGTGGTGCCGCACGCTCTGCGCCTCGTCGGCGGTAGCGACCATCGATGGCTCCTCCCGGGCTCAGCGCTTTGCGGAGCGGCCTTCATGGTTGCGGCCGACACGGTGGCGCGCGTCGCGGTCGCCCCGGCCGAGCTACCTGTGGGCGTCGTGACAGCGCTCATCGGTGTGCCTGTGTTCCTCTGGCTTCTGCTGCGCCACGAGGAGCTGGGATGAGCTCTGTATTCTCAGTGACGTCTGCCGACTATTCGTACCCCGGGGCCACGTCGGCCGCCCTTTCGGACGTGTCGCTCGAGGTCGCCTCCGGATCTTTCCACGCGCTGCTGGGACCGAACGGATCGGGGAAGTCGACTCTGCTCCGCGTCGTCCTGGGTGAACTCGCTCCAGCCTCGGGGACGGTGTCGTACCTCGGACGCCCTATGGCGTCGTGGAGGCGTCGAGATGTCGCGCAGCGAGTTGCCTTCGTTCCGCAGTTTGAGCCGGTGGCTTTCCCGTTGACGGTTCGTGCGCTCGTGGAGATGGGCAGGTATCCGCACGTGGGAGTCCTTGGTCGCCCCGGCCCGGACGACGAGCACGCGATCCAGAAGGCGATGCGTCTCGCGGGCGTTCTGGACTTCGCGGATCGATCGGTCACCAATCTTTCCGGTGGAGAGAGACAACGGGCCCGCATCGCGCGGGGACTGGCTCAGGAGCCCGATGTCCTGGTTCTCGACGAGCCCACCGCGGCGCTCGATCTCCACTTTGAAATGGAAACGTTCGAACTGCTGCGCATGCTGGTGACGGAGTCGGGGCTGACCGTGGTCGTGGCTACCCACAACCTGAACCTCGCGGCCCGGTACGCCTCAGATCTCATGCTGCTGGCGGGAGGGAAGGTGAGAGCCGCAGGGGCTCCGGACTCCGTTCTGCGGCACGACATCCTCGAGGATGTCTACCGCTGGCCGGTCGTGGTTGTCCCACACCCCGGTCCTGGGCGAGACACCGGTGCTCCTCAGATCATTCCACTCGGTCGACAGCTGTGACCGGCGCTCCGCCTGAGCGGAGCGCCGGCCTCACATCATCGGAACGTCGCGATCTCGAGACCCACAGGACCAACGCCTGAGTCGATGCTGTCGGTCAGAGCGAAAGTGCCGGGGGAGTAGACGAATACCTGGGGTGCCAGCCCATCGGCTACGCTTCCGAAGAAGGTCTGATACAGCGCTCCGTCGCTTGCCGTGTGGGTGACGAACGCACCTCGGCAGCCACCACCGGCAATGGGCGCGCACACCGGATCAGCCTCGTCCCGAATGAACGTCTCCGACGAGGAGTCCCACACTACCGTCCCTCCGAAGAAGGAGGACACGAAGACGAGCCCGTTCGAGTCGACGTGTAAGTCACCGGAGCCGGCTGGGAAGCCGCCCACGACCTTCACGCGCGTCATCGTGGTCGGGTCGATCACGGCTACCGTGCTCGGGTTCACATAGTCCCCGGTGTTGATCACGTAGAGCATTCCGTCTGGTCCCAGGTCGCCGAGCTGCGGGTTCTCTCCCCCGGTCCGCACGGTATCCACGAGTGTCATCGTGCGGGGATCGACGCCGGTGACCATGCCGTCGCCGGCCGGCGCGTAGCTGTCGTCGAGATTGCTCGATACCACCAGCACGAGAGAGTCGGAGATCGCCAGGACGCTCGACGGAAATTGAGTCACCGACAGGGTGTTCGTGATGGTGTCGTTGGCCTGGTCCGGAGAGAAGCTCCCGACAACGTCCGTCTCCTGATTGGCAACGACGACCGTCGTCTCGTTGACCCAGCTCGATCCGGTGGCGTTGCCGCTCGGGAAGAAGAAGAAGCCCTCGATCTCCTGTGCCCGAAGATCGAGTATCGCCACGGACGCGGCGTTGCCGAGGGGAACAGCACCTCGATCGCCCAGAACGCTGATTCCGGTGGGGGTCAGGGAGGCGGAGGCCCCGAATGCGATATCTCGGGCCTGGCTGGGGTCCCCCAGTTGAAAGAGCCGAACCGCGCTACCCGTCGTGTTCACGATCAGTCCGATCTCGGGGTTGTCCACCGTCCCGTCGATGAAGTCCAGCGCCTGAACCTCCAGGGTGACGGTGGCAGTACCGACGTTCCCGTCGCCGTCGGTCCCAGAGAGGGTGATCGTGTGAGGGCCGGGCGTCGGGCTGGGGAAGTCCAGCGCTGAACCCGTGCCGAGGTCTCCGTCGACCGAGCTGGACCAGGACAGCGCGTCGTCGGGGATGGCCCCACCCTCGAGGTCCGTCCCGCTTCCTTCGAGGCGAATCAGACTGCCCTCGGCCACGGTGAGTCCCGTTGCTGGAGACGTGATGACCATGAGGGGTGCGGTTATCCCTGCCGGGTCGTCTCCGCAGGCCGCCAGGGTAACGAGTAGTGCCAGGCACAGGGTGCCGATGGATGGACGAATGGTGGACACTGGTGCTGTCTCCGGGTGTTCAGTGAGGAGGATCATCGGTTCGGGAAGAGGCGCAGTCGGGTGGACCAGCCTCGACCCGGAAGTGGGTAGTCGACGAGCAGTGCTGCTCGCTCGTCGAGAACATTCGAAAGGGTCACATCGAGCCGTGCGCGTGCACCGCCGATGTCGAATGGGAGCCTGAGGCCCACATCGACGAGGTCGTAGGCCTCGAGGACGTTGAGTTCGGAGCCGGCTGCAGAGCGGCGCTCGCCGACGTGACGTACGGACGGCGTGAGCGATGCCACGCCGAGCGCCAGTGTGAGCGATGCGTCCGCGGTGAACTCGGGTCGGTAGGCGACCTGCCCGGTGAGCGTCGGTCCGCGGTATTCGACGTTGGACCAGGCGGCGCTGCCAGAGAGCGAGTGCCGATGGCCGAGGAGCTCTCGCTCGAATGCGCCGCTCAGCTCCAGGCCTCGGCGAGCCACGTCGAAGTTGACCGGGCTCCACACGAAGCGAAAATCAGGAAACCACAAGATCATGTCGTCGACATCTGCGTCGTATGCGGTCGCCCGAAGCTCGACCTCGCCCGAAGGGCCGCGCCACCGTTGCGACAGAGAGACCGTGACCTCGTTGCGCACGCGTTCCGGACGGAGTTCGGGATTCGGCTCGACCAGGACGCCTTCCTGGAAGAAGAGGTCGCCGAGTCCCGGCGGCGCGAAGCCGTACCCCCACCCGACGTCGAGGCTCGTCCCTCTGCGGCTAAGCGACAGATTGGCCGAGGGCGACACGGTGGTGCCGTCCACCAGGTCGTGCTTGTCGAGGCGAGCGCCGCCGGAGAGGAGAAGCGTCACACCGGCTCCGACTTCGGTGTCGCGCTCAGCACGAAGCCAGCCGCCCAGCTCGTCGACCACCAGCGTCGGGTCGGTGAGAAGAGCCGAGGACTCGACGTCGAGGCGCGTGGCGGCCACTCCGCCTCGCAACGTCGTGCTGCCGAGCTTTTGCGACGCATCTAGGGTGATACGACCCTGCCGAACGTCGGTGCGGGCCTCGTAGGCCTGCCCGAAGGGGGGCGCGCTGTCGTTGTACTCGGCGAGCTGCCACTGCGTGCTGACGACTGCCGCGATGCGCCTCGTCGAGCTCCCGGCGCTCGCGTCGAGACTCGCGCCGTATCGTTCGTGTCGCTGAGCACCGGTCATGGATGGCTGGGCCACCGCGCCCGGACTACCTCGTTCGAGTACGCTGCCGTGGGTTCGGAGTGAGGCGTCTACGCGGCCCTGACGCGAGACGCGTAGGTCGGCGCCGAGCCTCTCGTGGTTTGCGTTGAGTCGCGGTGCCTCACCTCCACCTCGGAAGTCCGGAACTGCGTAGATGAAGTCCCCATCGGAGCGCGTCCATTGTGCTCCACCGGCTACGCTCCAGTCGGGGGTCAGCGCGGTGGAGCCGTTCGCGGCGAACTCGCCCGACGACCATGACCCGGCCCCCGCCATCATGCTCAGTGTGCTACCGGTCACGCGGCGGCTTGTCAGAAGGACGACCCCGCCGAGTGCACGGGGCCCGTAGCGGGCGGACTGTGTCCCGGGCAGAACGACGATGTGTGCGATGCCCTCCAGGTCGATCGTGCTGAGGTCTGCGACACCCGTGACCGGTGAATTGACCTCAACACCGTCGAGAAGCACGAGGACCTGAGATGCGCTGGAGCCGCGTAGCTGGACGACGGCCGGGGCACCGGGGCCGCCCTGCCGTACCACCGTGGCGCCCGGAACGCGATCGATGGCGGACGGAAGATCGAGCACGGCAGCGTCGAGTTCTGCGGTAGCGATCGCGACGCCACCCGGAGGAAGACCTCCGGTGGAAAGGAGAACCTCCAGGCCCTCCACGGCGACCGGCGCCGACGGCAGTGTAAGCGCCAGCGAGGTGCGGCGACCATTTGTCACGTCAACGGCGACGCTCAATGTCTCGAAACCGAAGGCGCTGACCGTGAAGGAGTGGGTGCCGGGCACGAGCCCGCGAATGATGGCTCGGCCATCCGCGTCGGTGGACGCAGACAGGCCGGACGCGGCGATCGTGATCGCCGCCCCGACGATCGGCCGGCTCTCTTCGCTGCCCGGCGACGAAGTGCGAACTGTAACGTCGACGATAGCCGTAACCTGTCCGGACGCGTCGCGCGCGTTGGCGCTCAGAGCGAGCGCGATCAGTACGGGAGCAGCCCAGTGGGCCCGCCCGACGAGCAGTGTCACGATCCCCGTCTTCTCCGGACGGGGAGAAGAACGGCTGCACGCGCCTGCACGATCGCGGACGCGGACCCCGCCCCCTCCCTCGAGGGTGATGGTCAATGACGGAGGAGAGGTCTCCTGGCTTGAGACAGGGTCCGTTCGCCTTCCCGAGCTTTTCAGCCCAGTGGCTTCATGAACGAGCCCACGGAATCGGATTCCGAGTCTCTTACAGTGGCGGGGCCGCGCCGGATTTTAACCGGACTTCCGAGTGCCCCTCCGTCGAATGCTACGCCGGATTCATACCGAGAGCCGGGAGGAGAAGCAAGCCGTGGCGTCGACTCCAGGGGCCGCCTCGGGGTCCTCGACCGGATCCGGGCCCTGTCGGACGAGTCGTGCTTCGGCAGAGTGAATCGAGCGGCCGCAGATGGTCTCTCTACTTGCCCCGAGGCGACTTCCTCCGCAGGAATAGGGCTGTCTCGGCGCCCGCTCTGCGCTGAGGCGCACCTGGACCCTGAGGGAGGACCCGAGTGATTCCCGAGCCCGGGACTCTTATCACGGCGGCGTCGTTCGCCCGTTTCTATCTGCCACTGGTCGCCACGGCCTACCTGCTGACGGCGACGAATCCGCTGTTGGCGGCAGCGCTCGCGCGCACGTCGGACCCGGCAACGGCCCTCGCTGGCTACGGCGTGGCATTCTCGTTGATGGGCGTGATCTACGCCCCTCTTCTCGTCATCCAGCAGGTGGCGGCGCGGCGACTGCTCAGCGCGGGGAATCTCGGACCTGTCCGACGCTTCACCGCCGTGGTCGCGCTACTGCTTTCTGCGGTTGCGGCCCTCGTCGCATTCACGCCGCTCGGTGTCTTCATATTCGAGACCCTCGTCGGGGTGCATGATCGGATTCTCGATGAGGCCCTCTCCGCGATGACTGGGCTTTGGCCGGTGCCCGCACTCACCGGGCTACGTGCGCTACACCAGGGACGATTGGTCGCTGGACACCGCACCAAGCCTATCGCCCTGGCGACCGGGGCACGGACGCTGGTGCTCACCGTCGTCGCGTTTGCCCTGACGACCACACCAGCGGGTGCATGGCTCGGCGCGATCGCGTTCACAGCCGGCCTGGCTGCTGAAGCAATTCTCGTGGCGCTCGCACCCGCGCCGACACCGACGGCCCCAGAGCCCACGGAAGGAGAGTCGGAAGGAGAGGATCGGCTGCTCTCGTTTTCGACTCCGCTGATGTTGAATGTGATGCTGTGGTGGAGCACGCCACTCATCATCAACTCGGTGCTTGCTCGAACTCCGGAGCCTGACTGCTCCATCGCCGCCTTTACCGTTGTGGAGGCCGTCGCGTGGTTTCTGACGGCGCCCGTGGGTCAGATGCAGCACGCCGCACTGGCTCTGGTGGAGTGTCGAGAGACGCATCGACGAGTGCGTCGATATGCTCTGGGGCTCGCTGTGGGGGTGACCTTTCTTCTCGGCATTCTCGCGATCCCGACGGTCCGCGAAGCCATTCTCTGGACGGGCTTTCGACTCGATCCGTCTCTTCTCGAGCCGGCGGGCCTGGCCTTCCCGATCGTGGCGCTCTATCCGCTCCTCTACGGGCACCGCCAGTACTGTCAGGGCCTCTACGTTCGAGCGGGATGCACGGGGCTGGTCGGTCGAAGTGCCGTCCTGCGAATCGTAGTGATCGTGGCAGCGGCACCACTCTTACTGGGCCCGATGGGCGAGAATGGAGCGCGCCTCGGCGTCACGTTGCAGGCGATCGGACTGCTCGCCGAAGCGATCTTCCTCGAGATCATGGTGCGACAGAGAGCACTGCCGCTGCTCGACCAATTCAAAGAGCGCCTCGAGCGGGGGCGCGGTGCGACTACGCCTACGACTGGTCGCTCGTCTCCCGCATGACCCAGCGGTCGACTCGAATGTCGAGGCGATGGTTCACACGGACTCCGGCCACGCCATAAGGCCGGATACGGCTGGCTGCCTCTACATGCACAACGTCGCCGTTCACGACGAAGTGTACCTGGCCGCCGAAGACATCGATGCCGAGCGTGTTCACCGGACGGTCCCCCTCCACTTCTACTGTGCGGACGGAGGGGTGGGGGGCCCAATCAGCGATGGTTTCCGTGATTTCGCCGATCCGGCGCTTCACCATGTAGTCACCGCTCGTGCGGATGAGGAGGTAGGTGTACTCCAGCTCCGGACCCTCCAGGTCGATGCCACCGAGGAATAGTCCGAAGGCCTCCCGGTAGCCGAGAGGCGCGTCGTACTGTTCGAATGTGGCCTGGACGTGCAGATCGCCCGACAGGATCGTGTCATCCGGGCGATAGGCGATCCCGGCTGGACCGGTCTGGACGCGCATCCCGTCGTCGTCTTCCACGAGCCGAAAGTCAGCCGGATCGCTCGACTCCGTGTCCATTCGTACCGTGTAGTTCGGGCGGGCCGCGGGTCCCTTCTCCGCAGCCGACTCCGCGGTGTCCCCCTCGTTCGCACACGCAGCGGTAACGCACACCGTCGCGAGCAGCGCGATCAGGGGCCGACGCGTGGGGAGAACGCTCGTCGACTCGGTGCGCCCCCACATCATCCCGCTCTCCGCCGCTTGTTCTTCATGAAGTCCATCATGATGTACTGACCGAGCGTCATCGTGCTCGTGAAGTACGCTTTTCCCCTCGCGATTTCGGACACCTTCTGCACGAATTGCACGAGAGAGGGGTCCTGTGCGAGCATGAAGGTGTTGATGAGGATGCCACCCTTTCTACAGGCCGCGACCTCGTCGAACGTCCGCTTCAGGATCATCGGGTCCAGGCCGCCCGAGTTCGTGTAGACCCGGCCGTCGGGGAGGGTCATCGCGCTCGGCTTGCCGTCGGTGATCATGACGATCTGTCGCATGTCCTGCTTCTGCGCATTCAGGATGCGACGTGCGATCTCAAGGCCCTCGGCGGTGTTCGTGTGGAACGGACCGACCTGCGCCTTGGCGAGCTGCGACAGCGGGATCTCCTGAGCGCGATCACCGAAGGTCACCACTCGAAGGGTGTCTCCCGGGAACTGCGTCCGGATCATGTGCGACATGGCGAGGGCGACTCGCTTCGCCGGGGCGAAACGGTCTTCGCCGTACAGAACCATCGAATGACTGATGTCGAGTAGGAGCACTGTCGCGCACGACGATCGGTACTCCGACTGGTTCACCATCAGGTCGCCGTACTCGAGATTGAGCGGGACCTGCAGGCCTTCACGCTCGATCACGTTCTTGAGCGTCGCGGGGATGTCGAGGTTCATCGTGTCGCCGAACTCGTACGGCCTCGATGCAGCCTCGGCCTCGACACCCGTGGAGAGGTGCGGCGTGTCGTGAGAGCCCGCGCTGGACTTTCCGAGCGCGCCGAGCAGTCCTTTCAACGCGCGATGCCCCAACAGGTCCATCCCCTTCTGCGTCAGGTTGAATTGTACCTGCTGAGCGGCTTGCTTCGCTTCGTCGATCTGACCCTGGCCCGTGACGTCGTAGGTCGCGCCGGGCATCTGCGGGTTGCCCGTCTCCAGATTGATGAAGCCCTCGTCGGCCATCCGTGTGACGAGGTCGTCCAGGAGCTCGGCGATCTTCTCGCGGATCGCTTCGTCGCCCTCACCTTCGCCTCGGAGCTCTTCGATCATCTCCGGGGTGAGCTGTCCGCTTTCGACCAGCGCCTTGAGCAGGGCGTTCTTGAGGGCGTCTGTCGAGTTCACATCCTCGTCGCCGGACCATCCCCAATAAGGGTGGTAGTTCGGTCCACCGGCGAAGCCACCATCCATCAGGAAATCGGACAGGTGCTCGAGGAGCGACTCGAGGTTCAGGGCGTCCAGCCATTTGCCCTTGTACTTGGAATACGTCGTGAATCGCATGACACCATGCTACCGGGCGGGGTACCTTCCCGCCATGAAGGAGACCACGGCCGACTCCGCGGTGCTCGACCCCGCTGCCCGGGACGCTTTGCGTGCCGCGCTGCTGGGTTATTACGACCGACACGCACGCGATCTGCCGTGGCGCCGAGACACCGACCCCTACCGGATTCTGGTATCGGAGATCATGCTCCAGCAGACCCGGGTCGAAACGGTGAAGGGATACTACGACCCCTGGCTCGAGCGGTTCCCGACTCTCGAGTCACTCGCCGTCGCCGACGAGGATGAAGTACTCAAGGCGTGGGAGGGTCTCGGCTATTACCGGCGTGCCAGAAACCTCCACCGGGCAGCTCGTGCGGTGCGTGAATCACCGGGGGGAAGCATGCCCGATGATTACGAGGCGCTCCGCGCTCTGCCGGGTGTCGGAGAGTACACGGCCGGGGCCGTGGCGAGCATAGCGTTCGGGGAAGCAGTTCCGGCCGTCGACGGGAACGTGAAGCGCGTATTCGCCCGTCTCTTCGACGTTTCCGACCCCAGGCCCGCCTGGCTGCGGACGCGAGCGTCCGAGCTAGTGGACCAGGGTCGTCCTGGTGACTGGAATCAGGCCCTCATGGAGCTGGGCGCGACGGTGTGTACTCCCCGGGCGCCGAAGTGCTCGGGATGTCCCGTGGCCGAGTGGTGCGCGGCTCTGGCGAACGGGACGCAACTCGAACGACCGACCCGTCCGGTGAAGAAGGCGGTTCCCACGGCGGATGTCGCTCTGGCCGTGGTCCACGACGGAGAGCGTGTGCTGCTCGGGAAGCGTCGCTCGGACGGACTCCTGGGTGGGATGTGGGCATTCCCGGAACGTCGGCTCGACGAGGCGGTCGCGACTTCC